>JBAYDV010000113.1:0-5499 GCA_041668045.1 Bacteroidales bacterium
CGAAGGTCTATGAAACTCATACCCCCCATTTTACGAATTTTTTGAACCCATCCAGCCAATATTACTTCTTGGCCGACGTTTTTCATGCGTAGTTCACCGCAGGTGTGTGTCCTGTACATATTATATTTTTTATTTTTAATTTCGATTAAAACGCAAATATACATAAAAAATGCGTATGATGTTTTAACTATTCTATTTGAAAAATAGTATCTTTGTAAGAAGTGTACTTTTGCTTAAAAATAAAGAGATAATAAGTTTAAAATATAAATATAATGGAAAAGAAAATTCAAAATGACATTAAAGAGGCTATGAAAGCTAAAGATAAAGTAGCCTTAGCAGCCTTAAGAGCAGTTAAATCAGAAATTTTATTGGCTAAAACAGCAGAAGGAAAAACTGGAGAAATCACAGATGCTGAAATACTTAAAATTATACAAAAATTGGTAAAACAACGCAATGAAAGTGCTGCCTTATATTCAGAACAGAAACGTCAAGACTTAGCAGACGATGAACTAGCAGAAGCAGCAGTACTTAAAAAATACTTACCAGAGCCAATGAGTGATGAAGAACTAAGCAAAAATGTCCAAGAAATAATAAACCAAGTAGGTGCCAAATCAATGGCAGACATGGGAAAAGTAATGGGTATAGCTAGTAAAAAGTTAGCAGGTAAAGCTGATGGAAGAGCGATCGCCACGAAAGTAAAACAACTTTTAGGATAATTAGAAACTATTATTGGAGAGATTGAGGAGATGGATACAAAAGACGCATATAGCCAAGAAAATCCTGAGCTTAAAATGGCTGAGGAATATGTAAAATATACATCAAAAAATATATTCTTAACAGGAAAAGCAGGAACAGGAAAAACCACTTTTCTTAAAAGAATAGTTAAAGAATCCAATAAACGGTCTGTAGTCGTAGCTCCTACAGGAGTTGCGGCCTTAAATGCTGGAGGAGTAACCATACACTCATTCTTCCAACTTCCTTTTGGAATGTTTATCCCAGATGGAAGCAATCAATCATTAAAAAGCCATAAATTAAATAAAAATAAACTCACGATTATAAGAAGCCTTGAACTTCTGATAATCGACGAGGTAAGTATGGTCAGAGCAGATCTGATGGATGAAATCGATAATAGATTAAAAGACATCCGACATAATCCTCTTCCATTTGGAGGAGTACAACTGCTCATGATAGGAGACATGCTACAATTGCCCCCAGTCGTTAAAGAGGCAGAATGGAGCATTCTCAGCACATACTATGCATCCCCATACTTTTTCGATGCGCAAATATTTAAACCGAAAAACCTGGAGCAGAGAACACCAGGATCGTCAGAATTAGAAACTCCTAGCCTATTTCAAAACATAGATTCACAGGCAATAGATAATACGGGGCAATATAACAACGCACAGCATTCTACCAGCAAAGCACATTCAGCTCACGCTATGCAGTCACATTGCGGCACCACTACAGCCGAATATGTATGCATTGCCCTAAAACATATATATAGACAGCAGGATGCTGATTTTATAGAGATTCTCTCTAAAGTACGAGACAATAAACTCGACCAAGCTACTATCGCCAAATTAAACGAAAGATGTATAGAAATCGACCAAGAAAATGCGATAATTCTATGCACTCATAATGCCTCAGCCAATATTATAAATAGGAATAAACTAGCAGAGCTAGACTCAGAATCGTACTCGTTTTATGCCGAAATCAAAGGAGATTTTCCAGAATCCATGTATCCACAGAGCGAAGACCTGATTTTGAAAGAAGGTGCGCAAGTCATGCTAACTAAAAATGACATAGATAAACGCTATGTCAATGGTTCTATAGCTAAAGTAATAAAAGTAAGTGAAGATAGCATAACGGTTCAGTTAGCTGAATCACAGGAAACTATTAATGTAGAAAAGGCAGATTGGGAAAATATCGACTATAAGATTAATAAAAAGACGAACGAAATAGAAGAAAACATAAAAGGAGTTTTTCATCAATATCCATTAAGACTAGCTTGGGCCATAACTATTCATAAAAGTCAAGGACTAACCTTTGAAAAAGCTATTTTAGACGTCTCACACTCATTCGCACACGGACAAGTCTATGTAGCTCTAAGCCGTTGCAAAAGTCTGGAAGGCCTATATTTAAGTAAACCTTTTGACTATCATGCTGTCAAAATAGATGAAAAAATATTAGAATTTAATACGACTGCCGATGAAAAGAGTCCTTCACTCAGTGATCTCGAACACGATAAACAGATCTACTTTAAAAACGAATTAACCGAGCTATTTAATTATTCACGCATCAAGCAGCTGGTTTTTAATATTTTAGACTTCGCCAACCACAAACTACTCGACACATATCCCCAAACAGTAAAAAAATGTAATACATTAATAAAACCTTTTACCTCTGAAATACTCATAGTAAGCGAAAGATTTATTAATACTTTTGATAAAATTATAAAAGATAACTATCAGCAAGATAGTTTTTTACAAGAAAGGATAACAAAAGGAGTAGATTATTTTACTCTCAAAATTAATGAAATCATAATTCCTTTACTAGAAACCCTCTATGGTCTAGAAATAGACAATGCAGAATATGAAAAGAAATATGAGAGGCTAAGTGATGAGTTAGCCGACCAAGTTTATCTAAAGTTACATTTAGGGCAATGCGTGCAAACCTGTTTTGATTTTTCTGAGTACAGAAAAATAAAAACGGCTACCGTGGCAGAAATAGAATCTTCTTCCAGAAGAAAGAATAAGTTCGAACGTCTCGGCTTAGAAGAAAAAATGGAAGACATTCAAGACGAAGACCTATATGAAGAACTAAAAATGTGGAGAGCTTCCAAAGCCAAAGAAAAAGGATTAAAAGCCTATATGATTATTCATAATAAACCACTAATAAAAATATGCAATGATAAACCCCAGAATGAGCAAGAACTCATAAAAATTAAAGGGGTTGGTCCGAAGTTCTGTGAGGATTATGGTGATGAAATATTAGAGATATTACACATTTAATAATAAATATCGTATATTTGTGTGTTACAACCTAATAAGCGTGAAATAAATTGCAAATATTTAAGAAATATATTATTATATTTTCTTTATTATTGTCAAGCTTTTTTCTTTTAGCCACTCCCACTAAAGCCGAAGAAAATAGTTTGTCTGATGATATACTTGTATCTAATTCGGATTCTATTTTAAAAATATTTCTGGATAATTATTTCTATGTCCCTATACAACCTTTTGACTCATTATTTTCTCATTACGACAGACTCAAAAAAATATACATAAATAAAAAAGACTATAATAAATTTTATCTTTTAAATACAGCCAGAACTTATTTTTTAATACTGCGAAATGATGCTTTATTAGCGATGAATAATAATAATGAGATTTTTCTATATGCTAGTATAAGAAAAGATAAAGTCGGACTATTAGATTCATATGTGGGAATGGCACATATTTATGCTAGCTTTGGAATGTACGATGAAAGTCTGGATTATTATCAAAAAGCTTGGGATGTATGTGAAAAAGGGGCATCACCCAATATGAAAATGCAAGTATTAATACATTTAATCTCCTTAGCTATAATAAATGATGATACTGATATAGCTACAAATTATATAAAAATTCTTAAGCCTTTAAATAAAAAAGACATAAGAAAAAGTCAATGTGGATATATAAATATTACTCTAGCTAGATATTATTATAAAATTGATAAAATAGAGAGAGGAGATAGCCTGCTCACGTCAGTTAAACAGATTTTAGATGAACATCCTTCGAAAACTCTTGAATCTTTTCTACATTATACAAGAGGCGTACATTATTACGATGTCCAAGATTACGATAAAGCTTTAAAAGAGTTTGATCTCTTCTTATTATTACCTATATCTAATAAACTACATTACTTAGACATATTAGAAAAAAAAGCTGAAACAAAATATGTACTTAGAGAAAAAGATGAAGCATTCGAACTTCTTGATTCTTTGGCTAAGAAAAAAGATGATAATATAAAAAGAATGTATTCTACAAATCTCGATGATTTATCATTAAAATACAAATCATACGAAGTCCAAAGAGAAATTAGTATTAGTAAAAAGCGTGTACTTAAATTACTCTTATTATCTATTCTTTTCTTATTAATAATAGTAGTTATCTTTATAGTAGTAATCAAAAGAAATACCAAAGAGATTAAAAAGAAGACTAAAGAATTAGATAAAAGTCGAGAAGCTGCGATAAAAGCTATAAAAAACAAAGTAACTATTTTATCTAATATGAGTCACGAGGTACGTACTCCATTAAATGCTATTATAGGCTTTTCTAATATACTCCTGTCAGATGAAATGTTAGATGATGATACTATGATAGAATGTAGAAATATTATTAGAAATAATGCTCACATGCTCCAGCATCTAATAGCAGAAACTACATCGGAGATTTCCATCAGATATAAATGTTATGACATAGTTGATATATGTAAATCTATTATCAAGACTATCATAACATCGTACAAGCCAGAAGTAGATATGCGATTCGTAAAAAACGAAGCGATAGGGGATTCATTATTCATATTAATTGACCGTTACAGATTAAATCAAGTTATAGTAAATATCTTAACGAATTCTATAAAATTTACTGAACAAGGTTTTATAGAATTAAAACTAGATATACAAGATGATAATACATTAATATTTTCAGTGACAGATACGGGAAAAGGAGTTTCAGAAGAAATAAAAAACAAACTTTTTGAAAGATATATAAATAAAGATACGACAGGGAAAGGAACAGGTCTTGGGCTTAATATCTCATATCAAATAGTTAGTCTAATGGGAGGCAAATTATGGCTAGATGAAAGCTATAAAACAGGAGCTAGATTTATTTTCACATTACCACTTACAAGATGCGAAACCACTACTAAGAAATAATATATGAAACATAAAAGGAATATCATATTATTAATACTTATTAGTTTAACTCTAATGCTTTCTTCAAGAGAAAATTATGCCCAGACTAGACATAAATGGAATTTAGTAGATAGTATGTGGGTTAATATTCAAAATACTATCAGACATGACTCTGTATCTGATAAATACTTATATACATGCTATGAATTAGCCAAAGAATGTCATTACTATAAAAGGGAACTTGAAAGTATAGATTTGATACTGACTAGATATAATAAATCTGATACAATATCTAAATATCTCCCCATTATAAAAGAATGTAGTGATAAAACCGGTAATTACTTTATATATTCACAAAGTTTAGCTAATATGATTTGCATTGACGCTAACAGCTCAAAAGTAGTAGAGTCAAAGAAATATCTCTTACAGCTAAATAAAATAGCCGAAAAATCTACAGATAATGATATTAAATTAATAAATAAGATAGCTATTTTCTTATATGATGTTGCTTTACAAAAAGACCCTGAAATATGCTATCAAGACATTAAAGAAGCTTATATATTAATAAATGATACTACAAATATCAATAATAAATCTAG
>JBAYDV010000114.1:0-5413 GCA_041668045.1 Bacteroidales bacterium
AACAACTGGTGAAAGATGGGAATGGCAGCCAGAAAAACAAGATTTAATTTATTATGAATTTCCTGATTATAAAGCTGATTCTATAAAATTAAGTGACCACTATATAAATAAGGAATTTCAATCATGGACAGGCAAAACAGGAGAAGGAGTAATTGAGAATGTAAAACAAGTATGGATGCACCCGGTAAGAGTAAACCAATACAAATTTACAGAGGTAGCTCCTTTCCCAGAAGTAAATCTTCCACTTAAAAAAGGTAAAACATGGAGCGAGCCTTTAATAATTGGTGAGGGCTGGGGTGAATGGAATGGGCAAAACATAGAAAACAATTACAAAATAACTGGTCATAAAAAATTCCTTCTACAAAATATTAAAATAGATTGTTGGATCATTAAGAGCTCTTCTAAATGTTCATTTGGAAAATCAACGCTAACTACTTTTTTCAATGAAGAATACGGTTTTGTCAAGCTTGTATATAAAAACTATGAAAAAGAGAAATTGATTTTTGAGTTAATAAATGTAGAAGAAAAATAAAGAAAATCTACATAACGCCCCATTATATTTTCTATGGCAATGTTTTGGTCTTCGCTCTTTCGTCCTTCGTCTTACCAGCAAACGTCTTGAAATAGCGTGGATAGGAGAGAGTCTTGTTTCTTTTTGGTTTTCTGCATGTGCTCCGTACAGCGTTGTACTTCTGAAATGGAGACTTAATGCGGTCGCAATACCCACTATCACCTCATCAAGCCACCTATAACTGATTGGTATGATTATTTAATTTCGCATATAAGGTAGAATTTTATCTTTAGTAAATTACTGTTCTCTAAATCAAGTGGCCGTTTCCACTCCGCTGTTATGGTTACTTTGATAATATTCAGTAATTATTCTAATAAACTAGAAGGATTTTTTAATTCTTTAACAAGATTACTTACATGTGTGCAAGGTTTATGTGAAGCATAGTCTTTATCATGATATAGGTTTTGTAATTTTTCTGCATTTATAATAGCTTGCTCCTCGTTTCCATATTTTTGTAAAATAGCATAAAAATCTTTATCATTTTTTTTATATTTAAATGAGGAATTCCCAGTTTTTGATTGAATTTCACGTTCTATTTTTTTAATATATTCTTGTCTTGAAATTCCTGTATCTAAGTATTGAAAATAAAGATAGTACCATAATTCAAATGATTCATTTGACCATGCACAATATATGTTGTTTTTTTTAGCTAATTTAATAGCATCATTAAAATTTTCAAAATCATCTTTATCAAACACAGCCCATATACGATCATATTCTTTAAAAGACTTTTTCACGATTTTTATAGTTTCTTTAATTAAACTAACAGTATTGTAACCTTTTCCGATTATTTTACTTTCAATTACTTTTGAATTTCTATTATCAATAAAAGAATTAAAATAATTAGGTTCAGTACATTTTCCTTCACACACGATGAGAAAACTAACTTTTTCATGGCGTACTTTGACTTTTCTTTTTTTTCTTGATTTTTCTTCTCGTTGAATTTTTTTTATTTCAGCTAGTTTTGATTTTGATATTAGTCCCATGATTCACTCTTTAATATATGGAATAGCGCCATAACGTCCATTGATATAATTCTTTTCTAGGTTGCTATCATTTCTAATTTTTTTACCTTTTACGTCTTTAAATTCAACTAAAGAGTATAAATCGGTAGATTCCATTTCATTTTTTTCTGTGAACCATATTTGATCTCTTCTAAATATTTTATTATTTAATAAATTGGTATCATGAGTTACAAAAATTAATTGAGCTCCTTTTTTATTAGTCTCTGAATTATTAAATAAAAGAATGATTTGTCGCGTAAGTATAGGATGTAATTTTGCATCTAGCTCATCAATAAATAATATAGAACCATTTAATAAAACTTTGAATATAGGGCCCGACATCTCAATTATTTTTTTTGTTCCTTCAGATTCCATTTTCATTTCATCAAATTCTTTGTGTCCAATAATATTACCACTTTCATCGTATAATTTATGAATAGTTTTCATTGAAAATGGTTTTTCTCCAATTTTGTTAAGAATATTATATGAAAATAAAGATAATAGATCATTATTTTTAAATTTATTTTTTTCAAAAGTTATATTATCAAACCCTAAATTTAATTGATTGAAAAATGTTAAAGCTTCTTTACTACCTGGTTTTTGCCTATGTAACATTTCAATAGATGATGCTAAATAGTCATTACTATTTAGACCTGAAACATAATAGGAGTGTTTAAACCATTCCAAAATAGATTGTGATATTTTTCCATTTAATTGTGCAACTAAAGAAAGAAATAATCTATTATTTGTTGTTGATTCTTCTTTGCCATTGCCTTCTTTATATCGAGTTTTTGAAATTCTAATGTCTTTATCTAAACGATAAAAGAGTTGATATTCTCTTTCTTTCATTCTTGTCTCATATAACCATTCAGAAACGATTACTTTAGAAGTATAGGTATATCCATATTTATATTTTACATTTCCAATAAAAAATTCAATTTCAAAATAGACTGGCTTTTTGTCATTACTTTTTACTAAAGCGAAAGGATCATAACTTAGTTTATCTCCTGGATTTAATTGAACCGAACTAAGTAAAATGTCTTTCATTTTTGAAAATGCCATTAATAAGTTGCTTTTACCACTTGAGTTTGCACCATAGATTACTACTGATGGTAGTAATTTATATTTACCATTTTCAATAATTGATTCTTTATGTTCTTTCATTGCTGTAGCTTCTAAGCTTAAAGTAACGGCATCTTTAAAAGAACGATAATTTCCTACTGTAAAATTAATAAGCATAATCTTTATTGTTTAATTACATTAAGATGACCCAAATGTACAAAAAATATTTAATGGTGCATCATATTTGTGAAAAAATCACAAATATTAGCATATACAGGTTTATTTTCTTTTCATCTAATTATGTTACTATTTAAGCTTATACTATAAAATTATTAATAGAAAAATCTTTAGCTAGATAAATAACTTAACTATTTGTCTATTGTTAATATTAACAATACTAAGTTAATAAAAGCCTAATTTCTATAATAAAATGTTCATTTAATATTTCTTATGGCAATGGGTGGGCTTTCGTCTTTTCGTCCTTCGTTTTACCAGTAAACGTTTTGAAGCAGCGTGGATAGGAGAGAGTTTTGCTTCTATTTTGTTTTCTGCGTGTGCTCCGTGCGGCATTGTACTTCTGAAATGGAGACTTAATTCGGTCGGAGAACCTTTTATCAGCTGCATCAAGCTACCTGTAGCCCATCTATGTGGCCATATTATCAAGAAACCATTAAGTAATTTCTATTTAGTTTTGGATTATTTTAAAGCTTTATCTAATAAAGTTAATGCTATTCCAATAACAGTAGATGAAACCAACGGAATTTATCGTTTTTAATCCACTATGATTGCCTGCCATTTCTTTTTACATTTTATCTAAAGTATTTTTTTATCCTCCCTCTATCTTCATTAGATTTATTATTCTTATGATAAAGCTCAATAAAAACGATTCGTTCTTCTTGTTTAAAATAAGCATAAATCAAGCGAAAACCACTCATTGCACCACGACCTTTGAATGATTTGCTAGCTATTTTACGCACTTTAATAACACAGGTTTCTACACCTAAACCATTAATATCATAGCTAAATGGAGGTGTAGCAGATGGTCTTATTGTAATAACTTTTTCAACGACTGCAATATCATCATCTAAAGTACGATATCTCTTTCTAAGAGTTTTTAGATCTTTTTTAAATTCAGCTAGCTTTTCAATCTTGACCATATTCTTCAATCTGATTATATTTTCTAACTGAATAGGGTGCGGTACGATAAAATGCTAATTCATAATCTATCTGTTCCATATCTTTAGATGCCTTCCAAGGCATATCTTCATGAGAATAGAGGCTGATTTCAGTAGCACTCATTGAACTTAAAAGTTCTATAACTCTATTTACAACTTCAATTTCAGCTGCATTAAAAAGGCGTAAATCTGCATTGATAAGTGTTATATATCGTTTTTGCTGATAGCCATAATACTCTGTCTTGAATCTTTTTAGTGAATTATCTACATTAATCATTGAATCTAATATTGTATCTATGCTCATTGGCACTGGTCCATTGGGTAGTTTTCTATAAATTGCACCTGATAAATGTTCTTCATAAAGCTCATAATAATTAAAATCAGAGAAATATAAAAGTTTATATAACACAGTTTCACCAACATTAGGTTTGCCAGCACACTTTTCAAGAATGTAAATTATAAGATTTTTGAACTTATTTACATTAAGTTCAGGTACTGAAATACGCTCATAAATAGGTTCGCTTTCTTCTAGGCATGTATTTGTTTTGAGTTCTTTAATGTTATAATCTTCAGACATAATAGCATCCATTGAAAAATTAAGAATTTCGGCTATACTTTTAAGTTCGACAGCCTTTATATTCCTATTCCCCTGTTCAATTTGCACAAGTGAAGGTCTAGAAATTCCAATTTTCTTTGAAAGTTCCTCTCCAGATAAACCACTCATTTTTCTTAATTGAGCGATTCTTATTCCTAAAACCTTATTATCCATAATGTTGAAAATTTATTTATTATACTACAAAGATATATAAAGTTTAAATATAAAACAAAGAAGAGTTTGAAAACAAAACTATTATTTTGTTCTATTTAACGAACAAAGCGAAGTCCTACCCCGGATTTTTCAGAGACTTCTACTTGTGTCAGCGAATGTTTCTTGTGCATTTGTTTTAACCTATTGTGATAATGATATGCATTTATGGCCTGCAATGGTTGCTGTAAATGGAAAATTAGGCGGTGGAGAATACAGTTGGCCTAAAGATCAAACTCGATATCAACCTAAAACAACTGTTGAAACGCCAACATATTATAAGAATCGCTATACATACAATTAATGCCCTATTATATAAAAAATAATGGGGCATTTTATATGTCATGATATATGATTTGGCAAAATGTATATTTATCTTCTATGGCAATGTGTGGGTGTTCGTTGTGCCGTCCTCTGTCTTACCTGCAAACTTTATGAAGCAGCGTGGAAAGGGGAGTGGCCTGTATTCTGTTTGTTCTGTGTTGTTCGCAATTGGTCTGTGTAGCATTGTGCTTCTGAAATGGAGACTTAATGCGCTCGGAGAAGCTTTTATCAGCTGCATCAAGCTACCTTTAGCCATTTTTTGTAGCACCATTATCAAGACACCATTTCAGAAGTACAACACTGCACTGCCAAGTAGAAAAAAAACAACCAGGAAATTGACCTTTTTGCCAAACCCTTGTAACTAGCAGTTACACAAATATTTACAGCGATTTCTCAAAAGCGGCGATTTCCTGGTTGATATTTTCAATATTTTATGAAAAATTTATCCACCACTTAAAGGAATAAATTAGAA
>JBAYDV010000115.1:0-5312 GCA_041668045.1 Bacteroidales bacterium
ATCAGTAGAAATCATAACCATACGCTCCACCTCATACTTAACACATAACAAAGCTAGCTGACGTGTACCTTTAACATTGGCAGTCACAGCCTCACAAGGATTCTCCTCCATCAATGGTACATGCTTATATGCAGCAGCATGGAAAACCACTTGAGGTCTATACTTCTTAAAAATTTGTTCCATACGCTTTTCAGAACGCACATCACCTATAACAGCGGCATAAGAAAGGTCTGAAAACTTCTTATTTAATTCAAGGCAAAGATTATGCATTGGCGTCTCCGCATTATCAAACAACACGAGCTGCTTAACACCGAAAGTAGCCAACTGACGCACCAACTCACTACCTATACTACCAGCAGCACCAGTCACCATAATTACCTTATTATTAAAATTCGCTATTATACGATTAAGATCTACCTTAATCTCATCACGGCCCAAAAGATCCTCGATTTTTACATTTCTAATCTCATTATGAGAAATATGAGAAGACTCACCCTCTTTAATAATAGGAGCTATCAAAGACTTAAGCCCCAACTTATTAGCATATAAAAATATATTCTTAGCCTCCTTCTTCAAACTTTCCTGATTCAGAAAAATCACACCCTTAACATTATGAATAGCCACATACTTATTAAAATGAAAATAATCCTCAAAATGAAGAACTGGCTTAGCCACCAACGTTAACTCACGATTAGATTTATTATTAGAAACGAAACCAACCACCTTAATATGATGACTCCCAGCCAAACGCATATCAAGAGACACACTGCTAGAATCAGTTCCATATACCAAATAATTCTCTAAATCATAATGATGCTCCCCAACAGACAAACGAGAATAAAGCAAAATCATCACTAAACGACAACCTATTATTAAAACGCTACTAAAAGCGAGATAAAACAGCAAGAAAGTAATGATATTCTGAATAGAAAAAGGATCAGTAACGACACACATTAAACAGCCCATAACCACAGACTGAAGCATAATACTAAAAAAGATTCTCCAAATATTTCCAAATGTAAAATAACGAATAATATGATGATGCGTCTTCAATACGAAAGAACAACAAATCCAAATCAATACCCCGATAAGAAATATTAAAAAGAACATTCTATAGCTATAATCGCCAAATTCATCGAAGCTCCATAACATAGCAAGATAGGCCATAAAAATAGCTAATGATGATAAAAAAACATCAATAAGAAGGATAACACGACTATTCATATAACGTGTCTTAAAATATCTAAGAACTTGCTTAATCATAATAAAACGAAACTTTAATTTAAATTGCGGCAAATATAATCAAAATACAATTAATGTGGTCATCAGTTTTGTATTAAATCGTAAAAAATATAAAATGACCTTGCACTCAGAACCTGTTCGGGGCAATATAGGGCAATGTATAAATCGTCGCCTCACTCAACCCTTTTTAGACACGGCCTTGGCTCCGCCATCGACCGGTACTAAAAAACACGCAATAATAAAGATACAAAAAAATAAATACAATAGAAAAAGTCAATAAAAATCAGTAACTTGTGAACATAAAATAAGTAATTTATGAATTATGAAAATAAAAGTTGATAGAATTAATTCGATTATTTATCCGAATAACAATAGAGTAATCGCACGATTTTTTTTCGTTGGAGAAGAACGAGCTAAAAAAGTAATAAAACAAGTAATAAATCTTCCTGAGAAACAAGCACAAACACTATTTAATCAAATTTTAAGAGAATTCTCACATAGACACAGAAGCATAAGCAGAATATTTCAAAGACACTACGACCAAATAAGTCATCTAGTAAAAGAAATACACCCAAAAAACGATATACCTAGCTGGAAAAAACTACTCATAGGCTCATACTTTACCATGGAATATGCCATAGAATCAGCAGCCATATTCAATCCTTCTGTCATAGAAGACCCTGACCAAAGTGGATTAAATGAAGGTGAAATGAGAATCATAATGAGTTTAAGAGCGACTGGAGAAGGGCACATATCTTCACTAATATTCCGTGGAGCCATACTTTCAAAAGACAATGAAATAACCCTCCCCAAGCCAGGAAACATGATTGATGAGGCGACCATGATTAAAGACCATCTTTATGATAAAGAAATCTTCATCAAGAAATTAAAAGAAATGAAGATAAGCTACGAATTTTGTGAAAAGATAATAGGAGAACTTCCCGCTAAATTTTCCTACGAACAAATTAGAACTGCAGTTATAGATGCGAATAAACAAAACCAGCCATTAACCCTCGAACAAGAAAAAGGCATAAATGAAATAATATGGCTAGCTGAATCATTCACAGAAATTCGTTTCTCAGTAGATACAGACCTCTCAGAACGTGTTATCTTCCCAATATCTGATTTCGAAAAAAGTGGAATAGAAGATGCTCGTTTCGTAAAATTCACCAAAGACGACGGAGAAATAATATATCTAGCTACATACACAGCATATGACGGACACACAGTCCTTCCCAAATTAATAGAAACTAAAGATTTTTATTCATTTAAAATGTTTCCACTACGAGGCAAATACGCGATCAATAAAAATCTGGCACTATTTCCCCGCAAAATCAATGGTAAATATGCCATGTTAAGTCGTATTGACGGAGTCAATAACTATTTAATGCTTTCAGACAACCTTTTTAAATGGGATAATGCCACACTTATAGAAGAACCGGAATATCTATGGGAATTAATGCAAATAGGTAATGGAGGCTCTCCAATAGAAACAAAAAAAGGCTGGTTACTCATCACACACGGTGTAGGAGCAGTTAGAAAATATTGCCTCGGAGCATGTCTTTTAGATTTAAACGACCCTACTAAAATAATAGGAAGACTAAAAGAGCCATTATTACTCCCTGACGAGAAAGAACGCTCAGGTTATGTACCCAACGTTGTTTACACATGCGGCAGTATTATTCATAACAATGAACTAATAATTCCATACGCCATGAGTGATTATGCATCCAGCTTCGCTAAAGTTAATCTAGACGAATTATTAGACAGATTACAAAAAGACTAAAAAATATCTTTTTCTTGTGCCAATAATATCGCTAAATGAGAGATTAAATACGACAAGGTACTTTCTGCTCCTTGGTTTCTATTTAATCCCTCTTTTTTCAAACCATCACAGCAACCTTTCGTCTCATGGTCATATAAAGGTAACCTAAGGATATTTTTTCCATGAAACCATAAATAGCAGTTAAACATTTTCTCCATATAAATATGCTCTTTGGTTAAATAAAACAATTGGAAATACATTAACACCATAGCCATTACATCTATAGACTGCTGGTCATATTCTGGAACTTCAGACCCTTCTTGTAACCACCCATCATTTCCTATTGGCATTAAAAATCCACGTTGCATAGTCTTTGACTCAAGAAATTCCGCTGCTTCATTCGCTATCTTGTAAACTTCAGCATCATTTGTAATTTCATAGGCAACGAATAATGACAGAGGAATAATCGCATTATCATAAGTCATATTAGCCTCGAACCATTTCCAATTTTCATTAGCATGTTCTTTATATGACTCTACTATAATCTTCACTAACTTATTCATCTCATTTATCATACCCTCATCACCAGGAACATTTTTCAAATAATTATATATACCTAAAATAGTATCTGCTGCTCCTCTTATAGTTTTAATAGTACTAAAATGCTGAACAGACTTGAAAAATATATCTTTACCTAACTGCTTAAATGAATCATTAGGAGAAAACCTTATCAAATAACCTAGAGCCCACACAGTCCTTCCGAAAGAATCTTCAGAACCATGCTCATCTAAAAACTGACGGTTAAAACTAAGGAAATTTCGAAAATCTCCATTAGACAACTGCATATAATCTATAAAACTCAAATAAACAGGCATTAGCTTCAATATACTCTTATTCCTATTTTGTCTATAAGCCATAGTAAGCATTAACAATGCTCGAGAATTATCATCTACACAATAACCTTTTTTTAAATTTGGTATTCCATATCTAGCATGCTGAATAATTCCAGTATCATCAGTCATACGTTCTATATGATCTAAACTAAATGGAGGTAGCAGCTGCAAATCAATAGCATGTTTATCTAAGATTTCTTTTTTCGCCCATTTTCTAAGCACATCTTCAGCTAAATCAAGATATCTTCGACCAGCATTTGACCAACGAATTTTCTCCCCATAACTATAAGCATTACGACGAAGTGTTTCTAATTTATCAGGATGATCTAGTAAGTCTAATAATAAATCTGCTAACTGGTCTGAATTTTTAAAATCAAACAACCTTCCTCTACCATCAGCAAGTAATTCTTGAGCATGCCAATAAGGTGTCGATAAAACGGCACATCCAGTACCTACTGCATATGATAAAGTACCACTAGTAATCTGTGACTCACTAAGATATGGAGAGATATAGATATCACTAGTCTGTAAATACTCCATTAATTCTTTTTCAGTCGCGAATTCATTCTTGAAATACACATTTTTTTCCAGGCCATTACTTTTAACAAGACGCTTTAATTCATATCTATATTCATCCCCCGAATATTTTAATACATTAGGATGTGTAGCTCCTAAAATGAGATATAATACGTTAGGATACTTCTCTACGACACGTGGCAATGCATTTATAACAGTTTCTATACCTTTATTACGGCTAAGAAGGCCAAACGTAAATAAGACTTTTAAATCTGACAATCCATGTTTAGCTTTAGCCTCTTCCCTTGATATATGTTCATAATCAGGAACTCCATGCTCGATTATTACGATTTTTTCTTTAGGAATATTATATATTTCTACTAGAAACTTAACCGCTAAGTTACTCATAACCACGATACGCGACACCTCTTTTCCTATTTCTTGTATAACTAATTTCTGAGTATATGAAGGATATTTCAATATCGTGTGAAAAGTAACTATTATAGGTATATTTAACTTATGTAACAAAGGTAAAATATAAGCTCCATCATTACCTCCAAAAATACCAAACTCGTGTTCTAAAACACAAACTTTTGCATCACTATAATTTATAAATTTAGCAGCATCAATATAATCTGGAAGAGAATCTTCTTGTATGGTTTTTTTAACCTCTTCAGGATATTTATAACCATTAGACACATCATTGATCGCTATAACCATTGATCTAGAAACCAGACTCTTATTCTCCCTATCATTATCAACCGCTTTTACCAAATTATTAGTGAAAGTTCCTATTCCACATTGACGTGGTGGATATGTACCAATAAATGCTATTTTCATATTTTTAATTTAAATTATATGTAAGATTATACATTCCTAATATTAATATTTTTTTA
>JBAYDV010000116.1:0-5231 GCA_041668045.1 Bacteroidales bacterium
CAAAAAGAAGTAATAATTAGAATACTAAAGAGTTTTTTTTTCATTTTAAATGAAGTTTTTTTATTTTAAATCTAGTATAGAATCAAAATGTTTTCATGTAAAATTACAAATTGATTTTTAAAATAGAAAATGATATCTCTTCTTTATCTAGATATAAGAAATACTCTCAGTAACAGTTCTTTAGTAAACATATGAATATAAAGAAATTCTGATATATTAAATCTAATTTTAAACACTTTTTAGTAGTTTATATAACTATATAGTTTAAATATTAAAATAATAAATTATTTGAAAAAAATAGAATTACTGCTGAATGAGGTGCATAACGAAGCCATTGTTGGCCTTAATATTTAATGTCATTTTGGCACTCTTGGTTATTTCCATTGCTTTAATTCTCACATGTGTTCGAGTATGAACTTTCTCATCATCTGTGTAAATTTTGGCAGCATAGTTGGCTCCTTTTTTCAAAAAAGAAAAGTCAACTTCAACGTCGCGAGCTGTTTCTCCATTAATTCCGCCAATCCACCAATCGTTTCCTCTGCGGCGAGCAATTATGCCAATCTCACCAATTTCTGCAGTTAAGACTTTGGTTTCATCCCAAGTAGTTGGAACTGTATTAAAAAATTCTAATTCAGGTTCGTTACCTATATGTCTTGTATCTCCCCATAAGCCATCTATTTTTTCAGGGGATGCAGCTGGCTTATCATACCAGTATAATGACTGCAGTGGGCTGAATATACAAACTGATTTAGCTAACTGAGAAGCATGGGATCCCATTTTTTCTACTCTTGAATTATAGTAACAAATAGTATTATCTGCTGCTCCTGCTAACATACGAGTAAACATATTTATTAATGTGTTATGATTGGTTATGGTCGTTTCGTCTCCTCTAATACCTTCTTGCGAAAGAAGGTTGGGATAGGTTCTTGAAAAGCCTGTTGGACGGTATTCATCATGCACATCTACTACAAGTCCATACTGAGCTGCCTTTTTTATTGCCATGTGTAACCAGCGTGAAGCATCTTGGTCTCCAACTCTAACAAAACCAAATTTTATTCCGGCAATGCCCCACTTTTTATAGAGTGGTAGGATCTCATCTAATTGTTTTTCGAGTGCTCGCCTATTGACATAAAGAATTATTCCAATATTATTTTTTTTCGCATAAGAGACGATGGATTTTAAATCAAATGGGCCTTTTGAACGATGGCTATCTAGTGTTGGTGTAGTAGCATCTGAAGCATTATCCATTTCATTTCCATACCAGCCTGCGTCGAAAAGCACGTATTGCATATTGTGAGAAGCTACAAAATCTATAGCTGCATAAGCACCTTTTGTGGTTAATGTCGTTTCTCTGAGCATTTTTCCTGGTTTTATCCAAGAGGCATCTTTAATCGCGCATGGGTCGTTGAGATTTTGAATGATGTAATTATTTTCAAGTAATTCTCCTACATTTTTTCCGACCATGACGACTCTCCATGGAGATTGAAATGGAAGTGTTTTGTGCACTTTGACTCCTTCTAGTCTAGTAGCTGAAATAGCTCCTGTAATAGTGTCTTGCATCATTTTACCCAATTTTCCATCTATAGTGGATAATATACTATATTGAGAAGTTGTTCCTGCCTGAAAACTAGTGCGGGCGTAATCTACTAATTTGGCCTCAGTCAATGCTATGCGCAATGAATCACCCATTTCTATTAGCAAAGGTCGTTCGCATCCTTTTTCTAATTGACTTAATTTAATTTTTCTATATAAGCCTTGAGCTGTTAATACATTTTTCTCTCGTTTTGGTGTTGACCATACTGAGTAGTCTTGGTCAAAATTATACTGGATATTTTCATCTATTCCGATTTCATCTATTCCATTCTGTGGTAAAATTTCATAGGAAAAGGCTATGCCTTCATTATATGCTCTACATATAAGATTAAGACTCGCTTTGGAACTTTTAAGAAATATTTTGATCTGATTGTAATTATCAGGGATAGTACTTAATTCACTATATTTGGAATGCCATGTATTTCTAACTGAGGTGTCTTGTATTTTTTCTACTTCAAATGGTCCCCTAAGGTCGAGATCTGGAGATGATAATTTTAGTGAAGATGGTAGAAATATTGTGTTTTTACCATTTCTAGCAATGAATTTAATTCCTTCATTAGATACTGATGATGGTAAAAAAGAAAACACTTTTTCACCATCAGGAGATGTTACATCTATCGTTTTAGAAGTATTACAAGAAGATATTAAAATTGTCAGTTGAATGAATTTTTTTATCATGATATTATTAATTATAGTATTCTATATAATACTCCTGAAATTTTATTTTTTTACCTTTGATTTAGAAGAATCACTAATATTACCAGACTGTGTTACAGTGGATGGTAAATTATAATCGGTAGCATTGCCATATGAATTACAATTCATACAATCACCTGTAGCACCTTTTCTAGCAGAGATTCCATCTTTTCCATTATTATATACATCATTACTATCCCAATAAATGTTTTTAGTAACAACCTTTTCAGTATTAGCATATAAACCAACATCTTCATTATTGGCAATGGTACAATTACGGACTAAAAATCCATCTGTATCAGCAGCACGCATTCCTCTAAATTTATTTCCTATAGCTTCACAATTTATAATATTAATGTCTCTACTATATGAAATATTTATTCCATTTGCTGAAATAGAATTGTCAAAAATTGAATTTGTAACATGAGCTGTATAAACTCTTCTTAGATATAGATTATGTGCATAACCTACACTTTCTGGATTTCCATTTCTGCTAAAATTACAACTATCAATAATTAGATTTTTAGCTCCTTTGATATGAACACCCCAGCCTGTTTCAAATACATTAACTCCTATTATATTAATTGAATCATTATCTGTATGCATTGATACTATTTGTATACCTCCTGCATGTTTTGTTTGAGAACCAATTAGTATTAAATTTTTGATAGTTATGTTCTTCATACCTTCAGCAGCTTGAATAATCATATTTATATCATTCTCTGTTTTTATAGTAGAAGCTAACTTCCCTTCTCCTTGCAAGGTAACATTACTATTAATTTCTAAAGGTGTCGTAATATTATGCACTCCTGCAGTTAATTGTACGATTCCTCCCCCGTCAGTAGAGACTTTATCCAGCGCTGTCTGAATATCCTCATCAACTGATACTGTTACTAATTCTTTTTCTTCAGAAACTATTTCGGGTTCTTCTGTTACTACTTCTATTTCATCTTTAGAATCACTTTCACAAGAGATTAGAAGAGAATTTGATAAGCAAAGACATAATGCTATGCCTATTAAAATTCTATTAATTTTTTTCACGATTAAATTTTTTATTTGTTTGGCAAAAGCGCCATTAAGTTTTTTCTTTATTAAATACGAACAAAAAAAATAATACACTTAATATAAATGTAAATTACAATACTGATAATCGTGATAATAATAAAGTGATCCAAATTGCATAAATACGAATAGAATTGATTCATTCCCTGACGGTATAACACCTTTCAGGCGTAGAGGAGGACATGGCAATATGAAAGGCAATGGTGGAGAGCACGGTGGCAGACAAGGAGCTCAAAGAGGTCCAGACTTCACCCCGGGAGTAAAATACCTAGCAACAATAGGTATAACAGTCAAAGCAGAAGAACTAGTAGCTATTATCGCAGGCCCCCCTGCTCCATCAAAATCTGAAGTAGTTGCTAATTTCGCTAAGAAAAATATTACCATTACTAAAGAACAAGCTCAAGCACTACTAGATACTCTTAAATTACCATAATACTGGTAAGTAAATACTATATTAAAAATTAAAGGCTTTTCATATAATATGGATAGCCTTTAATTATTATTTATTAAAGAGTTCATCCAGTTTATTATAAAAGTCTGCTGTTTCTCCAATAGTTTTTGATATTATATTTCCTTCTTTATCTATTATTACTTTTGTAGGATAACGATGAACTCCATATTTTTTAGCTATTTTATTATCTTTATCATATAGATTTATAAAATTGATCTTATATTTTGAGAGAGCATTTTTCCAATCTTTTTTACTGTCGCGGCAATCTATACTTAAAAATGATATTTGATCTTTATATTTGTTATGATATTCTTTCATTTTTGGTAAATCGCAGGCACAATGTTCACACCAGCTACCCCAAAAGTTAAGCACTATATATTGCCCAGCGAAATCATCTAATGAAACACATCTTCTTTTATTATTTCTTAGAGTAAATGTCGGAGCTTGCGAACCTGTAGGAGCTATAAGAAATTCAGAGGCATATTTCCCAAAGAATGATTCTCTTACCTGGGGTGTAAAGTTATTAAAATATTTAGAAATCGTATCAATTGGAAAATTAGGTAATAACATAGCCGAATAAAGCCAATCTGGATGTTGAGCTATCATTTCAAGTTGAACTTTATGTATCTTACCACGTATAGAACTTAATTCTTCAAGTTGGTCAGAAATTATAAATTGATTATATTTTTTCTCTAATGGATATATTTTGTGCTTAAATGCATTACTTTGAGATGCTATTTGATTTCCTGTAACTTGATAATTTATTCCATATTGTTCAATATTTGCTACTATAGAAAGATTATCATATGCTTGAATAAAAAATACGATTTCTCTATTTTTTAATCTATGAAGACAAGATTTTTCATAACCCAACATGTTATCAAATGTATTACTATTTAAACGCACTAAATACCACTTGTCTAAATCAAGTTTAGGTCTATAAGAAAATTCCCCTTTAACACAGCTAATCGTATCAAAGACTGCTGCTTTCTTTTCGTTTAAAGATATAACTATGATACTAATCTTTGTATCGTCAATTCCATTTATTTTACCATGAAAGACTGTCTCTTGAGCATTTAACTCAAAACTTGCTGTTAAAACCAATAGAACTATTAATAAATTCGTAATCAGTTTCCTGAAATTTAATTTTGTTTTCATATCTATATGTTTTAGTTTGGTTTATATCCCTAATTTACTAAATAAAATATAGAATACAATAATTTAATTATAAGAAGAGAATAAAATAGAAGATGTAAAAAATATTAACTATCTTCAAGCTATCAAAGGAGTAATATGCATAAATGATAAAATTAGCAAATTAAGATTATGGCACAAGAAATAGAACGTAAATTTTTAGTAAAAGGTGAATTTAAATCTCTAGCAACTATAGCATTAAGAATTACTCAAGGTTATCTTTCGTCTGTTCCAG
>JBAYDV010000117.1:0-5223 GCA_041668045.1 Bacteroidales bacterium
GTATTATTTACCCACATACTCTCAAAAGTAGCTAATGAATCAGCATCTTCAAATTTAATAATAGCACCTCCTTGAGAATAAGAAGAGTTATATCCATAAAGAACACAAAATGAAGTAGATGCATTATGTCCTCCTAATCCATCTTCATTCTCACCTGAATACACACTTAATTGATTAGTATAATCTCCTTTAACTGTATTATTATAATGAGAAATATAGCATCCACCACCCCAAAAATCTTTAGTATTAACAGTAAATTTCAGACCAGTAGTTTTATCAGTTACACCTTGATAAAACGCATATTCAGCATCGCTAGGATTAGTTTCATAAGTTGAATAACAATTCTCACCATAGAAAGTCGGGCCACACATAGCATCTTGGTATTCAGATGTTTCAAATGTAATAGTGTAAGAAGGATCTACTTTAGGTGTATCATCATTTTTATCACATCCACTTGCTAAAAGAGCAGAAACTGATACTGCTAAAATCAAAATTTGTAATTGTTTCATTTTTAATTTAATATTAATAAATTGTTTATATATTTTTATTGTTCTTTGCTTTGTATTTTAATATCTTCATAGTGTAGATCTTCAGCACCTGATATTTCTGTAGATAGTTCACCAATATTTTCACAATCTTGATCGACAGCAGTGTATATTCTAATAAAATCTATACCTTCCAAATTGGCCGGGCTTCCATCTTCTTTGATAGCCCAGGATATATCATAGCTTGACGCATCATCACTATTGGGTACATTATCAGCATATCCCCAATCATAACAATACATCACCCAATAACTTTCATCTTCATTTATTGCATTATTTGGTAATCTCTCTCCTGAGAATTCTAAATAATCTGATTTTATCCATAAGGGATAATAAGAGTGATTATGGTATTGATTTTTAGATTTATAACCTGTCTCTCCTTGATTATTAGTCCATTTATAATATTTATCTATATCTCCTGTGACTTCTGTCTCTGGACGAAAATAAGTGATTTTATAATCATGAATCGTACTAGGATTATCATATTCACTTCCCTTTATTTGGTACCATTCATCATCTGGATAACCATTTTTATTGGCATCATAGGATACTTCTATTATTCCAGGTTCTGCACTTCCTCCTTTTTTAGTTAATGTAATGTCAAGATTTGTCTCATTAAAAAAAGCATTGCCATATATTTTAAAATCGTGAAGACCTGGTACATTTTCTATAATATGGTCAAATCCAAAAGTTACACTACCTCCAAAACCTCCTAATGATATTAAAGTTCCAGTAGATACTCCAGATATACAATCCTCAACTTTTTGTATCATATCTGCTTTGGTGTCCCCGATTTGATATGGAGGCAATTCATTTACAAATTGACCTGGTGCAGGAGAATAATCATAAACTTTTGATATATATTTTGATGAAGAATTATCTGTAGAAGAGTCCTCCCCAATTAAAGATATTTCAAGAGATGTTTTAGTGAATGCTATATTTGAAGGTATATCTCCAGTAGTGGTATTCCATTGTAATTTTCCTTCATTATTATAGCAATATATAGTGCCTGGTGAAACATAATCTTTCGCATCTGTTATATAAATATATCCTGTTTCTGGATTGATAGCTATAGCATAAGGAACTGTAATGATGGAATCTGAACTATCACTTATAAAGTTTTCTGATATAATCTTTTTTGTATCTGTATTAACGATAGTATAAGAAAAGGAATCTTCTTGAGTCATATTATTTCCTATGACATAAAGCAGATTTTTATAAATTGCCATACTAGAATTTGGTAAAGGTTCTGGAAATTCTTCAACTTCATCTGTATTAGTGTGGATAATATAAGTTTGAGATGGAATATTATTATAATCTCCTCTTGAAGAGACATATATATCCCCATTGGCCATGAGTTTCATTCCATGTAGATTTATGGCAACATCTATTTTCTTAATTTCTTTGAATGTATTTAAATCAATAACAGATACAGTATTGTCGTAATCAGGAAAGCGATAACCTCCTGAGTTAGCTACATATAGTTTATTGTTAACTATAACCATTTGTTCTGGTTGATAGCCTACTACGCAAGTATCTGTGATTTCTAATGTGTTTAAATCTATTTTAGCTACATATCCTAGACGAGCATTGGGGTCTAATTTTACTGGTCCTGCATATGATGAGACATAGGCGTAGGTGTTTTTAAATGTTATGTATCGACAGTTAGGTATTGCTATTTGTTTTATGTGTTTAGCTGTATTAATATCCATTACCTCTACTAGATTTGAGCAATTTATTACTGCGAAAATCTTATCGTCGTAAATTTCTATATCATTACCTACGTCTCCTAATTCTTGTACTACATCAGGATTTCTATAAGCATATATATTTTTCACATAGGAGCCGGCTTTATAATCGAAATAATCAAGGGTAGATTTATTGCTTCCCATATTGCCCTGATTTAATAAATAAAATCCTTTATATGTTAAATCCTCGCTGTTAGCATTGGTTACATTGGTATATGTGGGAGGAATTATCATTTCTTCTTCTCTACATCCTGATATGAGTATGAGGATTAGTATCAATAAGATTATTGAGGTGCTTAAAACTAATATTTGTCGAAATTTACTATTCATCATTTTGTGTTAAAAAAAATAGTTTAATACTATTTTAAAATTTATTCCAGGCATGGGATAGTTTTTTACTACTTCATATTGTTGATTGAATATGTTATTTATCTCTAATGCACTTTTACATTTATTATTTTTTAATAAAAATGTTTTAGATATAGATATATCACTCGTGTACCATGGTTGAGCATGGTTTTCTATAATATTTGCATGTGATTCATATCGCTCACCTGTATATATAAAGCTGTAATTCAAATTCCAATCGTTATAAGATGTATTTAATATGATAGATCCACTGTGCCATGGGATATATGGTATTTGTCCTCCATAGAAAGGATCTTGTTTGTCTGTTTTATCTTGGGCTTTTTGATATGTGTAATTCAATCGCAAATCTGTGGTAACATTGCCCCATAAAATACGCTGAGATAATGACATATCTACTCCTCTTATCTCGACGTAGCCAAGGTTTATCATTGTCCACCTAAACTGATTCGAGGTAGGCATTGCTATGATTTTGTTTTTTACATTATTATAATATAGATCTATGTTGAAGTTAATGTTGGAGTAATGGGATGCTGCCCAGGTTTTATTTAGCACTAGCCCTATATCGTATTGCTCTGTGTATTCGGGCTCTAAATTAGCATTGCCGATAAAAGTATAATAAAGGTCGTTTAAGGTAGGCATTCTGAATATTTTCTTATAGAAGGCTCTAAATTTTAAAATTTCTGGTGTAAATGGGTCGTAGGATATCATAATCGTGGGAGTCCATTTGTCTTTGTCTGAGGCGGCTTTTGCTTCTTTTTCAGTGATGTTATCTGATATATGGGAGTATAAAATAGATGTTTGTATTTTAATTTTTTCTCCTCGATATGAAAGTGCTGCTGCATTTAAACTTGTTATACGTCTTGGATATACGAAATTAGTTAAGTCAGCATTTAGTTTATTCCATTGTAAATCTGTCGATATATCAGCTATTAATTTATCAGAGAGAGTGAACTTATGGGATAATGAACTGTATATTTCATATTGTTTAAAATGATTATTGATATACATAGTAGTCACGTCTAATCGTGGGTCCGATAAATAATGTAAATAATCATAAGAGTATTTTAGTTTTGCTTTTAGTCCATAATTTTTAGTAAAATAATTTTCAAGACTTCCCTGTATGAAAAAATTATCATCCCACTGCCTGTCTTGATGTTTAAACATGCCTGGACTTTCTCTTACTGCAGCTCCTGGATATCCTCTTTCTGAACTGTAATAATAAGCTCTAGTGGACCATTTACCATTGGGCAATATTCCCATGGTGGCAGATTCTATGCGTAGAGCTTCTAAATCCCCATTTTTTCTGGTCTGTGTAGTATCATAGCCATCCAATTTTTTATAGGTAAATTTATATTTTCCTGTGGTGTAGAGATATTCTGCATTGAAAGTTTGCTTAATCTTAGATGATAGTTTTTGATTCCATGTCAATGAAGTATTTTTTAATCCAAAAGAGCCCGTTTTGAAGGTTATTTTTCTGTTAGATTTTTTACCTTCTGCGAAAGTGGGTACTTTAGTTTCCATATATATAGAGCCTGATGATGCGAAATCTTTAGCTGCCTGGAATACTAGACTTTTCTGACCATTGTATAGCGTGATGGCTTCTATATTATCTAGAGAAAAACGTCCTAGGTCTACTACTCCATTCTGAGCATTACCTATTTCTACCCCATCATAAAATACGCCTACATGTTGGCTTCCCATACTTCTTATATTAACTGTCTTTAAGCCTCCTATTCCTCCATAATCTTTAATCTGAATTCCTGAGAAGTAACGCACTGCATCAGCTACTGAGTGCACGCTTAGAGTTTTCAGTTCTTCACCTGAGAGGGTTTGTACTGGTATTATTTTAGGATTATTTTTCGTGGCAATGACTATGCTTTCTTTAATCTGTAGTGTATCATTCTGAATCGAAACTGCATTTAAATGTAGATTCGATAAAAACAAAACCAATATGATTAACTTATATTTCAATATCTTTAATCTTAATTCTAAAGGAGAATAAGAGAAGATATACAGTGAAGATGTAATATGGCAGTATTATTTCTATCTGTTTATCTCATCCTATTCTCCGTAGGAAAACACAAATAATCGTATTGGCAGGTCTTCTGACTTGTTTCGTAACTGACGCCTTCCCAGACCTTCTTCAGATTCTTATCTATCAGAAATCCAGTGGCAAAGAGTGTCAGTACATTAATGAAACTTACAGCAGCGGGAACTGTCGCCGATTTTCACAGCGTTCCCTTTTAATTCTAGTGACCGAAAAGGCCCTATGAAACCAAAACTTCACAAAAGTATAATAATTATCTAACATTCTCAATATATTTAAGAAATTTTGTATCTTTAAATTTTTAGGGTTAATTTTACACTAATTAACCAATGTTGGTTAGAAAACAAACTTATAATTCTTCTATCTGCTATTCTTTGTAGTTTTATAGAATTATGATAATTATTTTAAATATTTGATATAAAGATTAGTTATGACTAAATATTACCAAAATCAGGATAAATTTTATGTTGGTATCGATTGTATAATATTCGGATTTGATAAAGGAGAATTAAAA
>JBAYDV010000118.1:0-5154 GCA_041668045.1 Bacteroidales bacterium
TATTTCCAAACACATACGACTATTGTGATAGGGACATTTCCAGAATCCTGCTTTATCATCCTTTACATTTATTTTCCCATCTGCTGTGCGACTCCAATACCAACCTCCGTGTTCATGGTCAATTATATTGTTTTTAATGTAATTCCAGGATTTAATCATCTTAGATAAAGCTTCTTCTTTATGATGGTATTTATATAAGTAAAATAAGCCAATAACTGTTTCTGCTTGTACCCACCAGTTTTTTTCTCCATCTATAGAACCATCGGACATTTTTTCATTAATCATGCTGCCTTCTTCTGTATATCCTTCTAAAGATGCTGTGGCTATTTTATAGCATTCTTTAGAGATATTTTCATATAATTCATCATCACATAGAACTTCTGCTGCTTCCATAAGTAGCCATGATGATTCTATATCATGACCGAAAGATATTTTAGAGCCTTGAATTTCCCAATCATCATTAAAAAATAAGCCTAAATGATTGTTGTCTTGCTTAATTTTATGGAGAAAGATTTCTATAAGATTTTCGATTTGTTTTTTTAGAATTTTATCTGGCCATATTCGATATAAATTAGTATAAGGCTCGAGTATGTGAAGATGGCTATTCATAGTTTTTTTCTCATTGGCGTCTTTATCACTTAGACGCATGTCTTGTATCTCTTTCCAATCTTCAGTAAGAGCTTCAAGGTATCCATTTTTTTCTTGGTCAAAAGCATGTTTTTCTATTGAATGAAATAGATCTATGGCTGATTCAAGAGTTTCTTTATCCCCTGTAGCTCGTGAATATTCACTTAGCCCATATATAGCGAAACCGATGGCGTAGATTTGTTTTTTTCTATCTAAAGGCTGTCCTTTATAATCTAGAGACCAATAGACTCCTCCATTTTTTTGGTCTATGAAATGTTTAAGTATATAGTCTTTAGCGCGAGTGGCTATCGTGAAATATTCTTCTGTTTTTAACACGCGGTAAGCTGCTGAAAAAGTCCATAGTATTCGAGCGTTAAGTATTGCACCTTTTTCCGCCTTGGTGTATAACTTTTCTTGACCAGAAATGCGACCATAGAAACCACCATTGCCCTGGTCTATCATATTTTTTCGCCAATAGGGTAGAATGTTTTCTGTTAGTTCATGTTCAAATTCTTTTTTTATGTTAAATAGTTTTTTCATTTATACGTCTTTGTTCTAATTTTAGATTTATTTTTTCCATTTTATTTTCAGAAAGAGGATAAAGTGATATGCATATAGCAGATATTAAGGTGCCTACAGCAGGAAGAAAGCTTAAGAACATTTTTATGCCGTTTATTGTTTCAGAAGATTGAATAGTATTGGCTTTAAATCCAAAAGCTGCTAATAACCAGCCTGTTAGAGCTGTTCCTATAGCCCAGCCAAATTTTTGGCTCATAGATGATGAACTGAAAATTAATCCTGTGGCTCTATTTCCTGTTTTTAATTCTGAATAATCTGCACAGTCTGCGTACATGCTCCATAGTAGTGGAAATATGCTGCCAGCGCATATACTAATTAATGCTTGTAATATAAATATTAATGCTAGATTATCTTTGCCTAACCAATAAAAAGCTATACTGAGAATGCAGGCTATTATCATGGACCACATATATATGGCTTTTTTACCATATTTATTGCTTAATGGTGCAGCAATGATTACACCTATTATGTTAGAAGCCTGACCTACAGCTAAATATAAGCCAGATAAAATAAATGGGATGCCGAAAATTGATATTGATTTATAACCTTTTTCGACTATGTAGTATTTGAAATAATATACTGTCGCTCCGTCACGAATAGAGTTGAATACTAATGCAGATATTCCAGCTACGAGTAGTATCCACCATGGTTTGTTATGTAATAAATCTTTTATGTCTTGTGAGAGTGGTGTCTTTTTTTCGTTTACGGGTTTTACTCTTTCTTTAGTTAAACTGTAACAAAGTAGGAAAAGTATCACGCATACTGATGCTATGACCATTACTGCATATTGCCATGATTTTTGTTCTATTAAAAGGTCTGTTGAGCTTCCTTTGAATAGGTTAACTATTGGCATAAACATTAATAGTGCTATAAAACTACCTAGATATGCGAATGTCATTCTAAATGTAGCTAAGATATTACGCTCTTTAGGATTATTACTGATAACACCAAGTAGGGATGCATAAGGAACATTAATAGCAGAATATACCATCATCATTAGCGTATATGTGCCGTATGCATATATAATTTTCCACGTATCGTTAAAGTTAGGAGTGGAGAAAGTTAAAACACCGGCGATACCAAAAGGTAGAGCTAGGTATTTTAAATAAGGACGGAATTTTCCATGTTTAGTATTGGTTCTATCAGCGAGTATTCCTATTATTGGATCAAATGCAGAATCCCATATCCTTGTGACGAGAAACATTGTTCCTACAACGGCTGCTGATAAGCCATATACATCAGTGTAGAAAATCATTAAATATACACCAAATAATTTCCAGAACATGGATGAAGACATATCTCCAAATCCATAGGCTATTTTTTCAGATAATTTAATTTTACCTGTTTTCTGCTGTATATCTGCTAACTTAGTGTTATTTGCGTTCATTATATTCTTTGTTTCGTCTTATGTTTAAAATAATCTTTTCTACAGATTTGGCAGTTCTTAAATCATCTTTTGGTGTGTTTAGACAGTATTCTACTAGTTTATCTACTGTTGAAGTGGCTACTCGTATATTTGTGTCACATGATGCGTAATATATATATACTGTTCCATTATCGTCTTTTATCCATCCGTTTGTAAATAGAACGTTTGATACATCTCCAACTCTTTCATCTCCTTTTGGTGCCATAAAATAGCCTCCTGGTTCTGCTATAACTTTTGTTGGATCTTCAAGTGATGTCATATACATATATAATACATATCTGAGTCCTGCAGCACAATATCTTACTCCATGTGCGAGATGTAACCATCCTTGAGCAGTCTTTATAGGTGAAGGTCCTTCTCCATTTTTAGATTCTTTTATAGTATGATATTGTCTAGGGTTAATTATTATTTCTTCTTTTACTTCAGCGTGAGTCATATCGTCAATAAGTGCCCATCCTATGCCTCCACCATTTCCAGTTGATATAAAATTATCTTGAGGTCGTGTATATAAAGCATATTTACCATTAATAAATTCTGGATGAAGTACTACATTTCTCTGTTGGTGAGAGCTAATTAAATCAGGAAGCCTTTCCCAAGTTTTAAGGTCTTTAGTTCTCGCTATACCAGCTGTGGCTATGGCTTCTACTATATCTTGATTTGTGCCTTGGGGATCTCTTCTCTCTACACAAAAGATTCCATAAATCCATCCATCTTCATGTTTTACTAATCTCATATCATAAATATTAGTAGCAGGATTATCAGTCTCAGGCATTATTACAGGTTCGTCCCAAAACCGAAAATTATCTAATCCATTTGAGCTTTCTGCTATGGCGAAAAATGATTTTCGATCATATCCTTCTACTCTCACAGCTAATAAGAATTTATCTCCTATCTTAATAGCTCCGGAATTCATTGTAGAATTTATACCTATTCTTTGCATAAAGTATGGATTACTTTTAGGATTAAAATCAAATTTCCATTCAAGTGGAGTATGATGAGCTGTAATTACTGGATATTGATATCTTTGAAAAATCCCGTTAGTTGAAAACAGTGCTTTATTTTTTCTAGTAATTAAATTATTGAAGTTTTGTTCAATAATTTCTTTTCGACTTTCAAACAGCTTATTATTCATATTATAATAATTTTATTATTCGTTTATTTTTTTGCAATGATACATTTCTAGTGTATTACAAAGGAATTGCTTTTATAAACGAATAACTACTATTATATTAACCAATAATTTACATTTTATGTATTTCGACTATTATTTATATAGCGAAGAAAGTATTATTATATAACGAATTTTTTCTTTTGGTAAAAGTTTCTAAACTGTTTAGGTGTCATGCCTTTTTTCTTTTTAAATATTCTGTTAAAATTTGAAAGATTATTGAATCCGCATTCAAAGCAAACTTCTGATATATTTTTTGTAGTATCTACTAGCACACGAGAAGCTACACCTAATCTGACATCGATTATATAATCTGATAATGTCTTTCCTGTTCTTAATTTAAAGAATCTACTAAAAGATACAGGATTCATACATACAATTTCTGCTAATTCAGTTAAGGTTATATTCTCATTATAATGTTTGCTAATATAATTTTTTACTGTATTAGTTCTACGAGAGTCACTTTCTTTAGTCGGGAGATAAGCCTCACATGATGATAAAGTTTCTCCACCTTCTGAAATTGAAAGTTCATAAAGTAGTGTAAGTATTTTCATAACTTGATAGAATTTTCTATTCTCATCAGACATAGTATCAAGTAAAGAATACACTTTAATTATAGTAGGAAGAGAAAATTTTAACCCATATTTAGCTTTAGTTAACATTTTCTTTATAGACATGAATTGGTTTTTAGAAAGAAAAGAAGAAGAAAAAAGGTCTTGAGAGAATTGAATAGTAATTTCTCTTATTTTCTCATAAGTACAACTTCCCTGTTCCCATACATGGTTAGTGTTTTCTCCTCCTACTAGCACTAATTCATAATTGTCGATAGTTTCTATTGAATCATTTACTATGCGAATAGCACCTTTACCATTTTCAATAAAATTTAATTCGAATTCTTCATGAGAATGTAGAGGATAAGTAAATTCCTTTTTATAACGCTCAACGATATAAAAGCAATCTTTTTCTGATAAAGGAGTTATTTCAGTTATGGCCATTATAAATAATTCTATAGGTTATTAATACGAAGATACAAAAAACTCATTCATATTTTATTTTTTTTGATTATGTATTTTTTAATAATATTATTTTAACATTAAAAGTTAACAATTAGTTAATAAAGTATTTGTCTATGATTAATTACTAATGTACATTTGTGCATATTAGATTTATCAGAAAAACTAAAATAAAACTTATATTTTTATGAAAAAAGTAATTACTCTTGTTGCTACTTTAATCCTTTCTCTTGGATTAAATGCTAAAATTAAATTGCCAGAAATTCTTGGAGATAATGCAGTCCTTCAACAAAATACTAAGGTGCAATTATGGGGAGAAGCCGATAATAATACAGGTAACA
>JBAYDV010000119.1:0-5100 GCA_041668045.1 Bacteroidales bacterium
ATCTTTTACAGTCTCTGCTATATGAGTTCCATCTACATTAGATACGAAATGAACGTTAATGCGAGTTTTATATGATTTTAAAGCTTCAGATACCATTAATGGACCAAGGTCTGAACCTCCAATACCTATATTAACGACATCTGTAATCTTTTTACCAGTATAACCTTTCCAATCTCCAGAAATAATCTCGTAAGAGAATTTTTTCATCTGATCTAAAACTTTATTTACTCCTGGCATAACATCTTTTCCATCAACTAGAATAGGAGTGTTAGAACGATTTCTTAAAGCTATATGAAGAACAGACCTTCCTTCTGTTTTATTAATCATTTCGCCTGCGAATTCTGCTTTAATAGCATCTTCGACCTTGCATTCACGAGCTAATTCGAAAAGAAGACTTAAAACTTGATCATCTATTCTATTTTTTGAATAATCCAATAAGATATCATTGAATTTTAAAGAATATTTTTCAAATCTATTATCATCTTTTGCGAAAAGATCTTTAATCTGCGTATTTTTAAACTCTTTATAATACGCTTCGAGTTTTTTCCACGCATTAGTCGTGGTAGGATTTATTGTTGGAAACATAACTGTATATTTTATTAATATTTATTTACGAAATAGCACTCGCAAATATACAAAAAACACATTAATTTAATTAGACTATTGCTATTTAATTAACATTCCAATTATAAGAAATTTATAAATCTTTAAAATATTCCTTTAAATTATTTACATATTCTTCCAAAGCATCACGACCTTTTGAGGTGAGCTTGCAGCTAGTGCGTGGAATTTTACCGACGAATGATTTTTCAACATTTATGTATCCAGCTTCACTTAATTTATTTAACTGTACACTAAGGTTACCTGAACTAGCTTTAGTTTGCTCTTTAAGATATACGAAGTCCGCCTCTTCCACTGAAAGTAAAAGAGAAACTATCGCCAGTCTAAGCTGAGAATGAAAAATTGGATTTAATTCCTTTAGCATATTTATTTGATTTTCTTGTTAAGAATATGAATAGGAATAACCATCATAATAAAAAATGATATACCTAAATATAGGTTCCAGATAAGTTCCATTTGCTGATTTTGGACTAAAGCTATTAACATATAAATAGCTATAACAAAACCTACTATAGGAGTAAAAACTAAAGACTTTTCCTTAATTACAAGACCTGTTATAGCTGTGCCTATACAAGCATATATAAGACTCAATGGCATCATCAAACCAAAATCTACGTAATTCATAAAAAATACAGAAAGACTCAACACTATAAAAGTAATGCCGAATAAAGAACCAATTATTCGCCAAGTTTGAATAATCATCTTACCAGTATATGATATTACATCAGGTCTATTTTTTCTCTTATAAATTCTAGTAATGAATGCTGCGACGAACATTAAAAGCCATAATAATGAAAACTGATAAATATGGGTTAATCGTAATAAAACATATATGAGAACTGATAATATAAATGCTGAATACCCCATAATCAAGAAAATATTCCAATCCCTTGAATTTAAATCTTCTTTAGTATTACGAATCATCTTGGAGATTAATTCAAGATTTTCTTTCTCTGATAATTTTCTATTGTCCATAGTCTAAATATTATTTTAAATTTATAGAATAAGTATAAATGCTTTCAGGCCATTTTGGTAATTCAGATCCTGCCTCTTTTACATAATTTTCGTAAGCAAGTTTGAATTTATCTATTCCTTTAGCTTTATCACCACCAATAAAAGAAGGTAAATAATAGTAATATTGACCTAAGACCAACAACCCGCGTGAATTGTTAGGCTCCATTTCAAGAGCTATATTAAGCAAAGAAGAGATTTGAGGCATTAACTTCTCACCTTGAGAATTATCCATTCCCAAAACAGTAAATAAAATTCTAGCTTTTAATATTAAAAAATCGGCATGCCCTTTAAATAATTCCCCATCTATAGAATCAAGGAAATCTAAAGCTTCAGCGATATTATATTCAGCATTCTCCTGATCCAAATACGAGTTTCTATACAAACAATAAGCTACATAATACTTAGCCTCCCATTCATCAGGATAAGTTTTAACCAATCTTTTAAAATTATATACTAACTCTTTATTATTATCAAGCCCTTGATCCTCAATAAGACTCGATGCATACTCCTTCATTTTTTTGTTATAATGATCATTCACTGCGTACACTGAAAAACTCAATGCGACTAAAGTGATGATTAATAAAATTTTTTTCATACTATTTATTTTTAAAATTTATTTTGTTTTGAAAAGTTCTCTTTCTATCTCCTTCTTACTTTTATGATTAAAATTAAAAGTAACACCGAGATAAACCATACGATTAAACATAGGATATATAGGAACAGCCTCAGAATTAGGCAAATATGTATAGCCCTGAATATGCTGAGTATTTAGTACATTTATAAAACTAAGAGCTATAACTGTTTGAGTCTTAGCCACACGTGTAAGATGAGCTATAGTAAGAGTCAAATTATTATAATCCTTCAATCTATTAGACATAAAATCGTCAATAGACTCACTAGGGATACTATAAGGCCTACCACTTGCATAACTATATTGAACATTAAAAAAAGTAGAAATCTTATTAGAATACTTCAAATAATTCAATCTCACATTATTACTAGCCACGAAAGAAGGCTGAACAAGTCTAGGATAATCCCTAAACAACCTTTTACTATCAATATAAGAATAAGAAGAAGTTAACATACCCCCGAAAACATCATAATAAGCAGCATAAATATCAAACCCTCCAGCATAGCCATGGCCACCATTATTTAAACCACTATCATCATAAAGAACTAAATCATTATATTTCTTATAATATGCAGCCAAATTAATATGTAAATTCTTATTCTTAATATCCTTATACTCATAAGTCAAAACATTCTGAAAAGACTTCTCACTTTTTAAATTCTTATCCCTCGATAAAAAATAGGGTAGAGGCAGTTGAGAATATAGGCCAATATCATACTTCAACGAATGATGATTCTTCGCATACAATACGTGCAATCTTGGAAGTAATCTACCTTCAGAATTAATCCTGTTATATTCATACCTCAATCCTGCAGAAAAAGACAAATTATTTCTTAGGGCAATGCTACTATTGGCGAAAGTAGCATAGTAAATATTTTCAGTAGTACTATCGAAAGGTAAATTACTTTTATTATATACCACATCGTAGCCCAGAATAGAGTTCGTTTTATTAGCAAAATGCTGCCAATCTAAATGACTCTGAGCCTGTAGTGTAGATTCGTTATATCCATTTGGCGAAGACACTCTATTTTCTAAATACTGTATAGCATTAGAAAACAAAACCTTATTATTCCCTTTATCATGCTTTAAAGACACTATAGAAAAAGTAGAATTATTTCTCGTAGAATTCGATATAGAATTCATCTGACCCTCTAAGACAACAGGATAACTAACACGATAATTCGAAGAACTGAAATCACTATAAAACTTCAAAGCTGTATATTTATTTAAAAGCGTTATATGACGAAAATAAGAAGTAAAATCACGTGGAGCAGTATCAAACTTAGAAAATGCTTTCTTATTATAAAATAATTTATTACTCAATGACATATCTGAATAATAAGAACCTATCTCGAAAGCATATTTATTTTTAAAACTTTTAAGAATACTAAAACCTTGATTCATAGAAGATAAAGTAATCTCAACATTAAGAGGGGGTACCGGCATATCCTGAGACTCCATACTAATAATAGAAGACATATACTGTCCATACTCAGACGAAAAACCTCCAGCTGAATAATTAATATTTTTAAAAACTTTAGTCGAAAATCTAGAACTCTGGCTCTCATTATCTGGAGAATTACTAAAGAAATCCACTATATTTATACCATCGAAAACGAAACCAGTTTCAGAACCTATTCCTCCTCGAACTATAACACCCTCACCCCGATCATCAACCTGTGCCCCCTCATTTCCTCTAATAGCAGATGCGACTGATAAATCTACACTCTTAAAAGGTAAATCTCTAATCTCCATTTTAATGCCATTATCTTTAGTTTCCATTCGTTTACTTGAAACTACTACTCCTTTTATATTAGATTCTTTATCAAGGTCGAAATTATAAACATTTTGATTCTTGATTAGTATTGTTTTAGAAATATCATAATATTTCATTTTATGACATATTAAAATCACCTTTTCCCCTAATAGAGTATCGCTAATATTCAATAAAAACTCACCCTTTTCATTAGTAGATGTTTCATATTGTGTAGCATCTAGATATATCAAAGCACTTTTAATAGGAATTTTAGTAACAGCATCCCTAACAACTCCTTGTATAGGAATCACCTTTGAATATCCAATTTTCACTATAAGTAAACAGAAGAAAATTAGACCAAATCTTAAAATTCTAAATCTATTTATCATATTATTATATTTTTTACAAATATAAACAAACCTTTTAAATAAACAAGTTTATTTTATAAACTTGATGTAAAAAAATAAAACAGCTCTAAATGAATAAGTTAATAAACATTAGAACTGCTTTAATTTTAATCTATACTTGATGAAGTATTTCTACTTTAGCTGCTCCGACTTTAATAGCCTCAAGATTCATTGGTATTAAATCGTGATGACGAGCTGGAATAGCTTTATTTAGCCCTTTTTCTACGTTATCCATAGAGACAACAGGTTTCATTTTAAGAAAAGCTCCTAAAACTACCATATTATATGCTTTAGCATTACCAAGCTTAGCAGCTTCATTTACAGCATCTATTCTACAAATAGTAATATCTGTTCTGGTAGGAGTTCTAATAATTCCATTTGGATCAAAAACTAATAATCCACCAGGTTTGATTTTACTCTCATATTTATCCATTGACTGTTGGTTCAATATAATAGCTGTATCAAAAGTACTTAAGATAGGAGAGCTTATTTTTTTATCGCTAAGAATAACATTAACATTACATGTGCCACCTCTCATTTCAGGTCCGTAAGAAGGCATCCAAGCTACTTCGTTATCTTGCATGATTCCGCAGTATGCTAGAATTTTACCCATAGATAAAACTCCTTGTCCACCGAATCCAGATATTTTTAATTCTTCTTTCATTTCTAAA
>JBAYDV010000120.1:0-5054 GCA_041668045.1 Bacteroidales bacterium
AATAATATGGACAAAAGGAGCGCTCTGTGGTATTACGAAAAAGGTTGGTATGAGATGAAGAAAATAGGAGTGTTCTGTGCATTTAACGATTGGGTGAATATTTATAAGAGTAAAGGGCTAGAACACTTCTGCGAAGAAGATGGGGTAGATATCACCTATAAAGCATCACTATTTGAAAAATATTGCGCCCCAATGAACTACTCAGAAATCTCCATAAAGTGGTTTAAAGAAATGTACTTACTGTATTATAAAAAGTATTAAAAAATAATAGAAAGTTAACAGCTCTGAGATAAGGTGCTTCTTATTTAAAAATAGAGAAGCTAATTACAGTCCTATTAATAGGTCAGTATCATATGAACTAAAATAAAAAAATAGTTTTAAACAAAAAATGAATATAAATTATTAGAATACAGATAGTATTGTTACATTTGTTAAACTTAAAAAATAAATCACTTAATTCTGTATATAAAAATCTTAAGTCTAATGAGTTTAACCAGGTTCTTGACATGTTTTAAGATTTAAAAAATAAAGATTCACAATATGAAATTAATTACAACTTCCGCATCTTTAAAAAGTAATTTTTTAAGATTACTTGATAGCTATAAAGAATATTATTGGCTAACAGCATGGGCCGGGGTAGAACCAGATATTTTAGAAGCTCTTTCAAATAATAAGAAAAGAATAAAACAAATTGTAGCAGGACTTCATTTTTATCAAACACATCCTGATTTTATAAAAACTTTTCTTGACACAGAAACTGTTAAATATATAAAACAGACACAGGGAACATTCCATCCTAAAATGTATTTGTTTTATAATTCTGATGATGAGTGGGAGGTACTTATAGGTAGTGCTAATCTTACGAAACCTGCTTTTAATAATAATACGGAAATTTCTACAATAATAACGGCAGAGGATGCTAATGGAGATTTTAATTTATCACGAATACTTAAAGAAATAGATTCTGTATGGAATGAGGCATCTCTTTTTACAGAAAAAGAATTATCTGATTATAGAAAAGCTTGGAAAGATCATAAACCTAAAATAATAGTCTTTCAGGAAATTATGGAAATAATGCGAAAACACATATAAATAAAACAATACCGATATTTGAAGTGCCAGTAGCTAATATGGATTGGAAAACATTTGTGTCTAAAGTTAAAAGTGAATACAATCATAAAATTGAAGATAGATTTGAACTATTAAATTACACAAATGATCTATTTAAAAAGTATGAATCATTTAAAGATTTCACGGAAGATGAAAGAAAGATAGTAGCAGGATTACCTAATCATGGATCGATAGAATCATGGGGTTTTTTTGGGACTATGAGTGGAGCGGGAATGTTTGCAAATAGAATTAAAGAAAATGATATAAATATATCTGACGCTCTTGATGAAATACCATTAACAAGCCAAATAACCAAAAGACATTATGTTAATTTTATAGAGAAATTTAAAAACATTTCTAATAAAATGTATGTAGCCCCAGCTTCAAGATTATTAACAATGAAGAGGCCTGATGTTTTCGTATGTCTTAATTCTGCAAATAAATCAGCTTTATCTAAAGATTTTAAAATAACTGTTAGTAATTTTGACTACGAAAAATATTGGAATGATATAATACTAAGAATATATGACTGCCAATGGTGGCAAAACTCTTTCCCAAAAGGTAAAGAAGAAAAACAAATTAATGAATTTAGATCTGCTTTATTAGATTCAATATATTATAAGTATTAATTATTTTGTATTCTACCAATAGTTCAAATTTTAAAACACTATTCCTCACCTAATTAATATAATATTTATATTCAACACTTGAAATTAAGCATAGCTTACTGATATATGGGAAGGCATCACCTACAAAGCATCACTATTTGAAAGATATTGCGCCCCAATGAACTACTCGGAAGTATAAGTAAAGTGGCTTAAGGCAATATACACCAGATACTACAGTGAGCCCAGTAAGCACTATCATTAATAAAATACTATTTTGCCCCCTGTTCTAAGGCAATGCCATTTGCTTGCTCATTTTTCCACTCGTTCTCCTCTGTCGCACTCGCGAAAAAACTAAATCGCAAACCAATGTATTACACAGAAAACCATAGAAGCCTTATACACTTTTATGACACTTATTATAAATGTTTATTCATAATGTATTAGATGTAACAAAATTCTGTATGTCATAAGATATTTATAAGTCAATGTGAAATTATATTGGTGAACTTAACGGATATTTGGGCGTTTATTTATGAAAACAGAATGTAGATGTGGCTAAGTTAATAATGAAAGGTATTAATCATACCATATTGGAATCGTACTATTCTGGTGGTCACTTTTTTTGCTATGTTGTGTTTTGCAATGTGCTCTGTAGATGATTAGAGGATGTTTTGAGTGCACAACATAGCACATATTAGTGTGTACTATTTATGCAACTAAATGTAATGTTTACTTGACATTGTGACATTTATTGTTTACATTTGGAGAAATTAATAAACAATATATTATGAAAACAAGTTATTTATTTCCAAATCGGTTTAAGAAGATTGGGTGGGTGATTTTTATTTTAGGAGCATTGCTCGGAATCTTGTATCTGATATTCGGAGTTAATTCAGATATAAAGATGTTTGATGCTAATGTATTTGCTGTTATTACAGATAAGCGTTGGGCGGATGGTATTACTTTTTTTAAGGTGGTTGATAATAATATTCTTGATGAAATCGCTGGTGTATTATTAATTATTGGTGCGATTTTTATTGCTTTTTCTAAGGAGAAATCGGAGGATGAGTTTATTTCCAAAATTAGATTGGAGTCTTTGGTTAAGGCGACTTATGTGAATTATGCGATATTGTTGTTTGCTATAATTTTCGTGTATGATTGGATGTTTTTTTGGGTGATCGTGTTTAATATGTTTACTACTCTTATTTTATTTGTTATATTTTTTAAGAGGGCGTTGTATAAATCAAATAAACAGCTTAAAAATGAAGAATAGTATAAAAGTGGAGAGAGCGAAGAAAAATATCACTCAGGCTGAGTTGGCGAAGTTGGTGAATGTGAGCCGACAGACGATTAATGCGATTGAGTTGGGAAAGTATAATCCTTCGACAGTGTTGGCTTTGAAGATGGCTGAGGTTTTTGAACAGAGTGTGGATAGCATATTCCAGCTGGAAGATAGGGATAGATAGTATTGAAATGTGCTATGTTGTGTTTTGAAATGTGTATTCTAGGCTATGAGGAGGCGTTTTGAGTGCACAACATAGCCAATAGTGTCGTGATAAAGTTTTCGGGAAAGTTATTTTGTTGTGGAAATAGTTGTTATATTTAGTGTTGTACTGAGATCGAGATAAAAATTTAATTTTATAACGCAATGGAAATCAATGATGTTTTTACACGGCAAAAGGACTTTTTTAATTCTAATAAGACTAAGGATGTTAGTTTTAGAATAGAGCAGTTAATTAAGTTTAAGAAGGTTTTTAAGGATAATGAGGATGCGCTTTATAAGGCGATTTATGAGGATTTTGGGAAGTCTGAGTTTGATACTTATGTTACTGAGTTGGCATTGCTGTATCATGAAGTTAATATTTGTGTGAAAAATTTACGAAAGTGGAGCAGGCGGAAAAAGGTGTCTACTGGATTGATTAATTTTCCTGCCAGGAGTTATATTATTCCAGAGCCTTTGGGGACTACATTGGTTATAGGGGCATGGAATTATCCGTATCAATTATCGTTAGTGCCTTCTATTACTGCGCTCGCTGCTGGTAATACTGTGATGCTGAAGCCTAGTGAGCTACCTGCCAGGACGTCGCAGGTGATGGCTGAGATTATTAATGAGAATTTTCCAAGTGAGTATTTTCATGTAGTTCAGGGCAGTGTTAAGGAGACTACTGAGCTTCTTGGATATAAGTTTGATAAGATATTTTTTACTGGGAGTAGTGCTGTTGGTAAGATCGTTTATCAGGCTGCTGCTAAGCAATTAATTCCTGTTACTCTTGAGCTTGGGGGCAAGAGTCCTACTTTTGTTATGGCTGATGCTGATATTAAGGTTTCTGCTAAGAGGATTGTTTGGGCTAAGTTTATAAATGCTGGGCAAACTTGTGTTGCTCCGGATTATGTTTTGGTGGAGAAGAAAATTGAGGATAAGTTTCTTGATGCGTTAAAGTGTGAGGTTGAGAAGTATTATAAGGGTAGCGTTGATGTGGAGGGGCAAGTTGGGGAAAATTATGTGCGGATTATTAATACTAAGAATTTTGATAGGCTTAATGGTTTGATCGATAGGAGTAAATTGTATTTTGGTGGTAAGGTTAATAGGGATGAGAGGTTTATTGGCCCTACGATTTTAAATGGTGTTTCTTTTGATGATGAGGTGATGAGGGATGAGATTTTTGGGCCTATTCTTCCTGTTATTTCTTTTACCAGGCTTGATGAGGTTATTAAGATGGTGAAAGCGAGACCTAAGCCTTTGTCTTGTTATATTTATTCGAAGAATAGAAGAATCATCGATCGCTTACTTAGTGAGATTTCTTTTGGAGGTGGGGCTGTGAATGATAGTTTGATGCATTTGTCTAATAGTAATCTTCCTTTTGGTGGCGTAGGGATGAGTGGTATGGGGAGTTATCATGGAAAGGCTGGTTTTGATGTGTTTTCTCATTATAAGAGTATTCTGGATAAGCCTTTTTGGTTGGAGCCTGGTGTTAAGTATGCGCCTTATTCTTCTAAAAAGTTGAAGTTAATCAGGTGGATGATATGATATGTTGTGCAATCAAATGTCTATTGTGTGCTCTGAGAGGACGTTTTTAAAACACAACATAGCTAGTGTTTTTTTTTTACTATATTTATCGTTATATACAATTATTTGAATAACAAACCCCACTTCTTATGACTCTTGATTACCCTTCTATATTATTTGTTATAGTGGTAATAAATGTTTTTAACATCACTCTATTTGCATATGAATACTTTTTTCATCATAAAAAATGGTATTTATTTACTTTTATTGTGGGAATATTGTTTCAGACTATAGCGATGATACTTATTGGTTATAGAAGTGTTTTGCCA
>JBAYDV010000121.1:0-5016 GCA_041668045.1 Bacteroidales bacterium
ATCACCTTCAGCTTTTAATGTTTTCTCGTTTGACTGTCTCTGAATTTCCTTCACCCAGTCTGTTAATGAATTTTCCAGTTTTAATTTGCCAAGAATGAATCCACCTACTATACCCAGAATAATGCCACTGGCTACATATATTGCCGTAACCTTTACTCCGAAATAGCCTAAAAACATCGCTACTGCTACCTCATTCACTAAAGGTGATGTGATTAAGAATGCGAAGGTGATTCCTAATGGTATTCCACCATTCACGAAACCGATAAAAAGCGGAATCGAAGAACAACTACAGAAAGGTGTTATTGCCCCGAATAATGATGCGACCAAGTATTCTAAGCCGTATAATTTCTTTTTATTTAGAAAATCTCTGACTTTTTCTACTGGAAAGTAAGCATTCACTATTCCCATTATAAAACTAATTATAAATAATAGAAAAAGTATCTTAGTAGTATCTTCTATGAAGAAATGAATGGCTTGAGCTAGATGTGTTCCTTCCCCTAGACCGATCAAATTATATGTAACCCAATCGGCTAATTTTGTAAATATAATTAACATAGTGGAACAGTATTTAGTCTATATTAACTTTAAAATCTCCAATTGATTTTGCTAATATTTTCTTCATATCCTTAACAGATTTAACTGCTCCTTGAGAGATAATCTTATCGTCGATTAACAAAGCAGGAGTACGCATGACATTATAACTCATAATCTCTGAAATGTCCTCTACTTTCGTTATTACTGCATCTAATCCTAATTCTTTCGTAGCTACTCTAGCTGATTCTTCTAATGCTTTACATTTAGAACAACCTGTTCCTAAAATTTTGATTTCCATATCTATCTTTTTAAAATTTAACTAAATTAATTTTTTATTGTTCGCAAATATACGAACAGATATTAATTATGCAAATTTTAGATAACTGAATCAAAAAATTTCATAAAAAATAGTCGTTTAACTACATGAAAACGTGAATTACCCTGCGAAAACATATCCTGCCAAAGCGTATTGCACCGCTGAGATATATCCTGCCGCGTGGATAATACCCTGCGAAAATTTAATTGATATCGAGGGTCATGACATAATCATTCATCTCGTAGCCATGGTCGAAAACGAAATCATATTTAACGACTTTTTTCATACCCAGATGCTCATAGAACTTAACTGCTGGATTTTCCCTATTTACTTGCAGAAGCATCATAACAGGTTTACCTTTCGCCATATCGCTTATAATATCCACAGCATGCTTCCATAATTGACGCCCCACTCCACGACCATGCATCTCCTTTGATAAATAAACTTTATGTAATATATAAATGGGCCTTTCAGCTTTTTTTATAATAGGCAGATTAGCCGGCGAAGTAGGATCTGTCTTTTCTTTATCTAGATAATCTGGAGTCGTGATACTAATATATCCACAAGGCTTATCACCGAGAAACGCGAGATAAAAGTTCTGCGCTCCAGAACTAATATCACGCGTTAAAGTATTATCTCCATACATCATGTTCATCATAAAATCAAGCTGCTCGTCTGATTTTAAAATAGAGGCAAAAGTATCGGGGAATATCTCTCTAGCTATACTTTGAATAATTGGAATATCCTCGATACCACATTTTTTGAACTTTATGGGATCTTTTTCCATACTTATTTTAGAATAAATTCATTATTAGAATAAAAATTGAATTCCTATATGCATACGAGGTGGTTCATTAGAGGTGATAGTATCAGTGAACATATCAGAGAATCTATACTTAGCGAACACTGCCCAATCGTCATAACCTACAGTAATTTGAGTACCAAAAGCAAATGGTTCAAATCTATCTCCATCACGGAATTTCTTTTTCTTCTTATGGTGATATACTGAATAATATTTGACTTTATATCTCTTACTATATGCATAATCGCCATACGCACTAAGGTCTATAAAAGTATTCTCAGTAGGTATCAGTCTTAAAACTAATCCAAGACCTAGATTATCTGTCCTAAATACTTCTTTTCTAATAGAATTCTGCTCTATAGGTAATGGAGCAGGAGCTCCTACTAAAAGTCCATCTGCTGCTGCGTTAGAGAGTCTATACGATAAGGAAGAATACTGATACTGTATTCCTATTGCCATAGCTTTAGAAAAACGATAAAAATCTCTGCGTCCGATAGTGAAATTATATGAATTTCCATTATCTACTCCCAGGTAATCATCCCCATTGAAAGATGCTGAAGTAGCTAAACCGAAGCCAACGTAACTTTCATCAAAATGATAAGGTACGAAATTACCAGATTCAAAATGAGATTCTTCTTTAGCCAGATCTGTAACCTCAAAAGGGTTGAGCGAGATTTCTTTATCTCCTATTTTAAATTTATGTTGTGCGAAAGCGCTTTGTGTAGTAGCACTTAAAAGCAATACAGCTATACTTGTCAAAAAAATATTTTTCATTTTAGTTATTATTAAATTCTTATTTTTGGTTTTACAATGTAATTAATTAATAGATATAGTTCCATCTAAAACTGCGTCTGTTACTGTTTTCGTAATATTTCCTCTAATATATATAACTGAAGTCTCATCTTCGTCTAAAAGTAAGAAAATCAACTCATCCTTGGAATTATGAATTCTGACTATCTCATTTTTATCCTTAACATACATTAATTCATGCATATCACGAGAGGAAACATAGTTTTTCACATCTTTTATCAACTTTTCAGACAATGCTTTATCTGATTCATTTTCTATGGACACTGACAATATCTTCAAAAGTTTCAGTTGTTTTACTATTTCGGATGTCTCATTATTTTCATCTGATTTATTTGACGAGAACACCAAGCCAGGAGAAATAGAGACAACACTTACTCTGTCAATATTCTCATATTTATTAAATATATTTATAAAATCTTTTTTCTGTGCGAACATGCTAATCGATAGCCATAAGCCCGCTAATATTAGAATTATCTTTTTCATATTACACTTATTTTTCATTATTATTTATTTTTTCAAAGGCCTTTTTCATTTCTTCTTTGTTTTTCGCCACAGCTAATCTTACTTTTCCCAATTTATTTCGGGCAATAGCGATAGCAACTTCTTGATACTTCTGTGTCTGATTCTCTATATTCACTTTAATCGCATTACTTTCTACCAACACCTTGTCGGGAGCTATATCAATATGCGTATTTTTCTGCCCGATTATGAATATCATACCTATTAAAAGGACTGCTGCCGCAGATATATATATCCAATTTTTGGCAAACCAAAAATTTGTTTTTTTATTTAGATTAGCACTTTTTATTCCACTTTTGCTAACTTCTCTCTCTCCATCTTCGCCACAGCTCTTTATTCCACTTATTCGTGCTTTCTCCTGATTAAGATATCCGAATAGATGGGAATACTTCTGGAGGTTTGATGGAAGAGCATCTGCGTGAATCTTAAAATACATTCTCAGCTGTGATTCTTCCTCAAGCGAAGTTTCTGCATCGAAATATTTTTCAAGCAATTCTTTAATGCTCTTCTCATCGAATTTGTTGTTTATATTATTCATTACCCTTATCTATTTTTATTGAATCTTAAATCTTTTTATAAAATCTTATATTTTAGTAAAAAATTCAGTATTTCTTTTTTTAATTCCTTTTAATATTCTTATGAATTCTATTGACATTTTTTGAATTCTGCTAAATATTTGTTTCAGAAAACATCTGTTGTCTAATAGCTTTTCGACCTCGTGAAAGGATCGTCCTTACATTGCCTTGTGTCATATTTAATGTATCCGCTATTTCGTCTAATTCATATCCTATAATATCGCGAAGCTTAACTACTATCTGCTGGTCTTTAGGTAGATGGTCGATTATAGTTTTTATCTGACTTACCTTCTCCTTTCTGTCAGCTACTATATCTGGATCGACTGCATTCTGTCTTTGAAATTGCTTTTTTATACCAGATATTTCGTTTGATTCTTCTCCATTATTTTCTCTTCTGTTCTCGTCTATTGAATCTACAAAATTCAAATTGTTGTTTTTTGATTTTAAAAAATCAAGGCAAACGTTTTTCAATACGACATATATAAAAGCATCTAAGTTTCTAATTTCACGAGTTTTATCTTGAGATATTTGTCGCCAAACTTTTATTGATGCTTCTTGCACCATGTCTTCTGGGGTCAGCGCGCCTCTGGTGACGAACATTTCCGCAAAGCATAGGAGCTTTTGCCGTGATTTTCTTAAATATCTATTGTATTCTCGTTCTGTCATTTTTCTTAGTTTCGCCTAATAGACGATAGTTTTTCTGCTTTGTTACAAAAATAAAGATTTTCACTTAGACTTTTTTATTTTACATTTGTAAAAAATATATTTATTATGGTAGTAATGTTATACATTTTTGTTATAGTGTTGGGCTTGATTGGAATAATGGGATGTGTTCTTCCTATAATACCCGGGCCTCCTATAAGTTATGCTGCTCTCTTTATTGTTTATTATTGGGGGCAACATTCTCATGATCATGTTTCTTCGACTGTTATGATAGTCTTGTTGGTGGCTACTATTATCGCCACCGTGCTCGATTATATATTGCCATCTAAATATGTTAAAAAATATGGCGGCTCTAGGGCTGGCTCTGTTGGTGCTTTGATTGGGATGTTGCTGGGGATTACTTTTTCTCCTGTTGGTATGATTATTGGGTCATTTGTTGGTGCTTTTGCAGGTGAATTATTGATTAGCCGAAAGAATTCTTCAAGCTCGCTGAGGGCTGCTTTTGGTTCTTTTATGGGCTTTTTAGTAAGTACTGGTTTGAAGTTAATAGTTTCCTTTATAATCTTTTTCTATATCATTATGGCGATGGTATAAATTCGCCTGGCAGGGATTAATTATTGCCCCATATAGATATAGCACTTTGCTTGTAGATAGCACTGTGTTTGCTGGAGATGGTTGTTTGTAAAATGTGGTATATTGCCATAAAAAAATTAGATAATGAAAATTAAAAATATAATGTTTGACTTCGGGGGAATTCTTTTCGAAGTTACGAAAGATGAGGCTGTAAGGCGTTTTCA
>JBAYDV010000122.1:0-4991 GCA_041668045.1 Bacteroidales bacterium
AAGATCATAAAAATAGTATTTTGCTCCCTAAAGCAGCTGTACTGACTAATGAAACTGAAGATGAATTTTGGATAATGAAGATTATTAATGATTCATTGGCTGTAAAAATTCCAATAGAAAAAGGCCTAGAAGAAAATGGAAAAATAGAGATATTGCGGCCAATATTACAGATCGATGATAAAGTAATCATTAAAGGTGCATATAGTTTAGATGATAGTACTAAGGTAAAAGTAGAATAAGCTATGAAGAACTTATTTTTTAAATATAAAAGTCCGATAGCTGTACTTCTAACTCTAATTCTCATAGCGGGAGCTTATACTTATAAAAATATGAGTACTTCGCTTTTTCCTGATGTTACATTCCCAAAAATTAAGATTATAGCTGAGAATGGTGAACAAGCAGTAGATCAAATGATGGTTACTGTGACTAAACCTATGGAGAATGCTATCAAGCAGGTCGAAAATCTTAAAATGATTCGTAGCACGACGAGTATGGGAAGTTGTGAGATATCAGCTTTTATGGACTGGGATTCTGATATTAATCAAGACAAGCAGTTCATCGAATCTCGTATAAATCAGATTAAAACTGATTTGCCAGATAATGTTAATATAACTGTAGAGAAAATGAACCCATCGATTTTACCTATTATGGGCTATTATCTACAGTCTGATACGAAAAATCAGGTAGAGCTTAAGATGTTAGGAGATTATGTAGTTAAGCCTTATTTATCTAGAATAGAGGGAGTTAAGTCTGTGCAAATCATAGGAGGAAAGACTAAAGAGTATAGGATAATATTAGATCAAGATAAGCTAATTCTTTTAAAACTGAGTTCTCAAGAGGTAATTGATGCTATTCGACATACTAATTTTATCAAGTCTGGAGGTTATGTTATAGATTATAAACGTTTATATCTGACAGTGACTGATGCTAGTATTGATAATAAAGAACAGTTGGAGAATCTCGTGATCTCTAATAATGCTCAACGTAAAATATGTGTAAAGGATATAGCTAAAGTTCAAATATCTGAGAAAACGGAGTTCGTTAAAATAAATGCTGCTGGTAAGGATGTTCCTCTAATAGCTATTTTAAAACAACCCAAGAGTAATCTAGGTGATGTAGCAGCTCAAGTAGCACAGAAGGTTGAGGAGCTCAACAAAATATTGCCGCAAGGTGTGGAGTTAAAACAATATTATAACCAGGCTGAGTTCGTAGATGATAGTCTGAGAAGTATTATTGATGTTCTGTGGATAGGATTGCTTTTAGCTATGATAGTGGTGATTTTGTTTCTGCGTTCGTTTAAAGCGAGTAGTGTTCTGCTTTTAACTATTCCTATAACTCTGGGGCTGACGTTTATCGTTATGCGATTTTTTGGTTTCGATCTGAATATTATGACTATCGGTGCTATCGCGGCTTCTGTTGGTTTAATTATCGATGATGCGGTTATAGTAGTGGAGCAAATTCATAGAACTCATGAAGAGTATCCTGATCGTAAGCCGACGGAATTAGTGGGTAAGGCTGTGAAATTTTTATTTCCTGCTATGGTTAGTTCTTCATTAAGTACGATAGTGATATTTCTGCCTTTCGTGTTAATGACTGGTGTCGCTGGTGCATATTTCAAAATATTGACTGAGACGATGATTATTACGCTAGTTGTTTCTTTTTTCGTAACATGGTTAGGACTACCAGTAATTTATCTATTGTTCTCGCGTAAGACTAATACTGTAACTGTGGTGCATGTAGTGCCTGAAAGGAAATGGGTGAGATATTTTATCGATAGACCATGGATTAGTTATACTTTCGTTGGACTTTTGATTTTAAGCATTGTCTTTATTCTGCCAAAATTACAGACTGGATTTCTACCAGAGATGGATGAGGGTTCTATAGTTCTTGATTTTAATAGTCCCGCTGGGTCATCTCTCGAAGAGACTGATCGTATGCTCTGTGATGTTGATAATATATTAGATGATATTCCTGAGGTTAAGACTTATTCTCGTAGAACTGGTACTGAAATGGGTTTTTTTATTACTGAGCCAAATCGAGGTGATTATTTAATAGAATTAAATAGAAATAGAGATAAGACGACTGATGATGTGATTGATATTATCAGAAAAAAAGTCGAATCTTCGGTGCCTGCTTTAGATATTGATTTTGGTCAGGTGATTACTGATATGTTAGGAGACTTGATGTCTAGTGTTCAACCTATAGAGATTAAGATTTTTGGAACGGATCATAATGAGCTTATGAATCTTTCGCGTGAGGTGGCTTCTAAGGTGGAGACTGTGCCTGGAACGGCAGATGTGTTCGATGGGATAGTGGTGGCAGGTCCTATGTTTAGTATTCATCCTAAGGAGACTGTTTTGGAGAAGTATAATCTTTCTGATGAGGATTTACATAATCAGGTGGAGACTTATTTACAGGGTAGTATAGCTGGTTCTATTCTTGAAAAGGAGCAGCTTACTGATATAAATGTAGTGTTTCCTGAAAATTATAAAACGCCTCTCGATGAGATTAAGAATTTGAAGATTTGTACTTTAGATGGTGATTATTTTCCTTTGAATAAGATGGCAGATTTTTCTATTGAAAAAGGTGTGTCTGAAATCCAAAGAGAGAATCTGCAGACTGTGGGAGTGGTAACTGCTCGTTTAAATAATAGGGATTTAGGTAGTGTGATGAAAGATATAAAAAGTGGACTTTCACAAATAGATCTGCCTCCTTCATATCAAATAGAGTATGGCGGGTCCTATGCGCAGCAGCAACAGTCTTTTAATGAGCTGCTGACTATTTTAATACTTGCTGCTATTTTAGTATTTATCGTCGTGCTATTTATGTTCCGAGATTTGATATTGTCGCTAATAGTGATATTCATAAGTGCCTTGGGGATAGCAGGTAGTTTTATTGCCCTGTATATTACTAATACGCCTCTAAATGTAGGTAGTTATACTGGAATTATAATGATAGTCGGGATTATAGGGGAGGCGGCTATTTTTACGATTTATTTGTTACTTGATGATTTACATAAATTGGGATATAAGGAGGCTATAATTCATTCTATATCAGTGCGTTTGCGTCCTAAGTTGATGACTGCTATAAGTGCTACTGTCGCATTGCTTCCTTTGGCTCTCGGAATAGGTGCTGGAGCTCAGATGCATCAACCTTTGGCTATCGCTATTATCGGTGGATTCGTGGCAGATTTACCGCTGTTATTAGTCGTGTTGCCTACTTTTATATATAAATTCGATAAAAGATGAAACTGTTAATAATAGAAGATGAAAAAGATTTATCGCAGAATATAGTCAGATATTTAGATACTGAGAATTATCTATGCGAACAAGCTTTTACTTTCGATGAGGCTATGGAGAAGATTCATTTATTCGAGTATGACTGTATTTTACTTGATTTAATGCTTCCTGGCGGTAATGGAATGGATATATTATTTGAATTAAAACGTCAGAATATATCGACTGGTGTGATAATAGTGTCTGCGAAAGATTCTCTTGATGATAAAATCAATGGTTTGAAATATGGGGCAGATGATTATCTTCCTAAACCATTTAATTTGTCCGAACTTAGTATGAGGATTTATGCTTTAATTAGGCGACAACAGTTTAAGAGTAATAATGTGTTGGTTAGTAATGGGCTGCATCTTAATTTGTTAAGTAAAACAGTGAGTTTTAATGATATAGAGATTAATTTAACTCGTACGGAATATGAATTACTTCTTTTCTTTATTAGTAATAAGAATAAAGTGATTTCGAAAAATGCTTTGGCTGAACATGTAAGTGGTGATATGGCTGATATGTTTGATGATCAAGATTTTATTTATTCTCATATAAAGAATTTAAGAGCTAAATTATTGGCTGCAGGGGATATTAATTGTATTAAAAATATTTATGGTACTGGATACAAATGGATAGAATAAGAAAAGAAAAAAGTCTTTTAAATAAAAGCCTTACACAGTTTATTATATGTGTAATTATAGTATTGCTGATAGCTACTCCTTTATTTTATTTACTTACTAAATATTATTATGCAGAGGATTTATTGTCTATCATAAAATCTGCTCAGTCTAATCAGCCTCTACCATCTATTGATTTAGAAAGGGATATAATAATGGGGATGGTTATTCAATTTGGTCTTATTACTTTAGTATTATGTGTGTCATTAATTTTTATGCTCCGTATAATTTCTAAACGTATATGGACACCATTTAATAATACGCTGCTTAAGCTACAGGAGTTTAATCTAGAGCAGGGGACTTTACCTTCTTTTGATAATAGTGATATTAAAGAATTTTCATTATTAAATGGAGCTTTAACAAGTTTAATAAAGAATAATCTTAGAAGTTATAAATCTCAGAAAGAATTTACAGAGAATGCTTCTCATGAGCTGCAGACTCCACTCGCTGTGATTAGAGGAAAACTGGATTTATTACTTCAAGAGCCTGATATGACTAAAAATCAAGCAGAACTAGTGCAGTCAATATATGACGTGTCTAATAGACTTTCTAGACTAAATAAAAGTTTGCTTTTATTGGCTCGAATAGATAATCGTCAATATCCACAGGTAGAATTAGTGAATGTCTCTGATTTGTTAAAAAATATTCTGTCACGATTCGCAGATTTAAAACAAGATGTAAATATTCATCCGAGTATCGAGTCTGATTTAAGGGTTAAATGTAATCAGATTTTATTAGAGAGTATGCTTAATAATCTTATTGTTAATGCATTAAGGTATAATAAGTTAAATGGAGATATAGATATTATCCTTAGCCATAGAGTATTATTAGTATCGAATACTTCAAATCAAACAAAGCTAGATGAAAAGCTAATATTTAATCGTTTTTATCGTCCTTCTGAGAAGGTGAAAGGGAATGGATTAGGCTTGGCTATCGTTAAAGCTATATGTGATTTTCATGGATGGGATATAAATTATAATTATAGTGAGATGTGTCATAATTTCATTATTAAATTTTAAAATAATGAAATTAGAAA
>JBAYDV010000123.1:0-4985 GCA_041668045.1 Bacteroidales bacterium
AAGAAAAAGGCTAATCAATTGTTGATTCAGAAAAATAAGATTATTGTAAAGCAACGTGATAAACTTAAAAAAATGAATTCGGCCAAAGATAAGTTCTTCAGTATTGTTTCTCATGATCTTAGAAATCCTTTCAATAGTATTTTGGGATTCACAGATTTATTAAATAAGGAATATGATTCAATTGGTGATGAAGAAAAAAGAGAAATTATAAAATCTCTCCATGATTCATCCAAATCTACTTATAAATTATTAGAGAACATACTTGCTTGGGCTAGAACACAAAAAGGAGAAATAGAAATCAATAAAAAACAGCTCAATTTAAAAGAGTTAATTGAAAATAGTATTGCCCCCTATGTACTTAATGCTTCAAATAAAGGTATAAAAATATTAATTAATGTGCCTTCTGACGCCATGATTCTGATAGATCAAAACACGGCAATGACGATTATAGCAAATCTTGTAAACAATGCTATAAAATTTACGCCTAATGGAGGAACTATTACCATAAATCATAAAGAATATGAAGATAATGTTGAACTACATATTATTGATACAGGCATAGGTATGACTTCACAAGTTATTGGAAATCTATTCAGAATAGATAAGAATGTATCAACTTTAGGAACAAACGATGAAAAAGGTACAGGATTAGGCCTTATACTTTGTAAAGAGTTTATTAATAAAAATGGTGGAGATATTTCAGTTACAAGTGAAGTAGGAAAAGGTAGCGATTTTATTATCAATCTTCCTAAATAATACGTTTGGTTAGAGTTTAATGATAGAATTTTTTTAGAAATAGTATGGTAAAGAAACAGATAAAACGAATATTAAGAATAATATTTATTCTTGTAAGTATTGCTTCTTTGTTCTTCGTTCCTTGGATAATCGTAAAAGCATGGATAATGCCATTGCCTGATACGGTACAGGAGCAAGTTAATGAAGCTGTTACGTATGGTTTTGATGGAATGATTGTTTATGTTGATCAAGCAGGGAAACCGCCAGCATTTTATGCTGCTGGATTAAAAAATAGAGAACATCAGATTCCAGCTGATCCACATTCTTTATTCAAAATCGCTAGCATAGGTAAATTATATGTCGCAGTGGCGATAAGCAAGTTAGTTTATGATAAGCATTTATCTTTGGATAAAACGCTTGCAGATTATTTCCCGGAATTAGTGGGGAAAATTGACAACGCTGAAAAAATAACATTGAGAATGATGGTGCAACATCGTAGTGGTATCCCTAATTATGTTGATTATCCTGGCTTTTGGGAAAAACCACCGAAAAATGATGATGAAGCACTAAAATTGGCCATTGAAATGCCTGCTAGTTTTGAGCCAGGTGAAAAGTATGGATATTCTAATACTAATTATTTATTACTCCGTAAACTTATTGATAAAGTAGTTGGTTATAGTAATCACCAATATATCAAAGAGAAAATTTTGAAACCGCTTGGCCTGAAGCATACTTTTGCCTCTCTTAAAGAAGTGAATATTGATGATGTTATGAGTGGCTATTATGTAGGATATGAAGATGATCTTAAGACTGTGGAACAAGGAATGTTAGCTACAGCGGAGGATGTGGGAATATTCTTGAGAGCATTGAATGATGGTTCTGTATTTAATGAGGGGGAGCAGGAAATCTATTCTTCCATTTACGTTTATGGACATACAGGTCTGGTTCCGGGCTACCAAAGCATTGCCAAGTATCATAAAAATATAGATACAGTGGTTATTCAGTTTATGAATACAACTAATTTCGATGGATATAACTGGAATCTATCTGAGGTTTTTTATAATCGAATTATAAAAATAATAAAAAGATTACGTTGATAAATATTAGATTGAGAAAAATATGGCTGTAAGGCTTCGTATGCGACAAGTTTTATTTTTTGTTTTTACGTTTGCCTCGTGAAGGAAGTCCCATTTTAGGATAACTAATATATTTATTGTCCTCGATTTTAGATGGTGCGAAGATTAAGTATATAAAATAAAAAGGAATTAGCTGATACCAACCACTTTTCCCTATATCATGACATCTCATATTTGAACTTAAAATGAGAATAACTATGGCTACTATTAGCATGGTGTATTCTAAAAACACTATTTTACTTAAGAAAGCAATGGCTAGTCCAAAGCATGTCTCAAAAAGATATAACCTGTAAAGTTTTTTATCAAGTCTTGATTTCAAGCCCCATTCATCTATCATTTCACTAGAATTTTCCATACCATATTAAAATTATTCTGCAAATATAGTAAAAAATAATATCGATAAGAGCTTATAGATCGAAGCCTATTCCAAAATTCTAATAGTCTCTTTTTTCCAATCTTTCTTCTTTTTCCCTATAATCTCACTAAAGGATAGAATTTGCTTGTATTTATTAATTCTTTCAATGAAATGTTTTTTTTCTAATATAACAAGGAAAGAATAGATATTAAACTTAAAAGGATTTAGTGATTTAATATTGGCTTTTAAAAAATCTAAAACATCATATTTATCATTATCCATTCTTGGAATATCATATAAAACATTCTTATCTAAATTAAATTCTATAAGTTCAATTATATCTTCTACAGTAAGAAACATATCACTAATTATAGGTTTAAGCTTCATTAAATCAGAGATATCATTATTCCCCATATATATATCTTCTATAGACATTTGAGTAATGATTAAAATCTTACCGGAAAATTTGAAATGAGAGTCATTATAAACCAAGTCATCATTAGTAATAGCCTTTTTTATGATAGATGAAGACTGCTGATCAAGCAATGCATCCTCATTCATTATTATAATCTTAGATTTATTATTATATAGAGTTTCTATCAATGATATATCTTCAAAATGTTTAATTTTTAAGAAAGAATGATTCGCATACATAGCCCTTCCGCTAAAGTAGTCATATTTCTCCTTAAAATAATTTATATCCTCTAGACCTGCCGAAATCATCATTCTAACATCAGCTTCTTCTATAAAATATGAATATTTACGATTTAAATCATTTATAGATTCTATAGGAGAGAGGTCTTTATTATTTAGATTTAGAAACCAATTATCAGAAGTATTTTCCATAACTCAATGTGTTAATTACAATTTATCATAATATTTATAACGCAATAATACACATACACTACGACAAAACATGACGTACCTATATTTTTTTGGGGCAATAGGGTGGTTTTGCTTATTTACTTCCTAGTCGTAACACTATCATTAATAAAATATTAGTGCTTGCATTTAGTAAATTTTTTTTCGTATATTGTAGAATATACATCTAAAAATGATGTATATATTCTTATTATTAATTTTATACACAAACAAAATGAAAAACTTTCTGTTATTAATAACCACGTTATTCTTGTTTTCATTGCAAGGCAATGCTCAAACAAAAGTTTGGAACAATGACCCTGATCATTCTCGTTTAGGATTTACTATAAAACATCTTACAATTTCTGAAGTTGAAGGAACCTTTGATCATTTTAAAGTAATGGTGGTAACATCAAAATCTAACTATAGTGATGCTCAAGTAGAATTAACAGCACAAATCGCGAGTATTAATACCAATTCAAAAAAACGTGATGAGCATTTATTAGGAGAAGAATTCTTCGAAGAAAGCAAATACACTACTTTGACTTTTAAAAGTACTTCAGCGAAGCATCTTAATACAAAACATGGAGTTTTATTAGGAAATTTGACTATGCATGGGATAACAAAACCTATAAAGCTTAAAGTAGAATACTTTGGATCTGTAATAAATCCTATGAGTAAAAAAGAAACAGCAGGTTTTAAAGTAACTGGTACAGTAAAAAGAGCAGATTATGCTATCGGAGATAAATATCCTGGAGCAGTTTTAGGAAAATCAGTTAAGATAGAGGCTAATCTTGAATTTTCACCAGATAAATAATATCTATTAAAAATAAATTCCATATAAATGAAGAAGTTCCTATTATTTTTTTCTGTCCTATTTTTAGTCGTTTTTAATGTTTCTGCGCAAAAACTTGTGCCAAATACCGATTTACAGTGGAATCGTTTATTGAATCCTGCAGGAAAGCAATTAGTTTTCGGTAATCCTGACATCGAAAATCATGCACTCGATGCTTCTCTTTCTCCCGATGGAAGATGGATAGCTGTAGAAGAGAGAACTAGCATCGCTTTTATAGATACTAAAGAAGATAAAATCGTTTATAAGTTTTCTTTGGATTCCTGTGGCGTATTAAAAAAAGTTAAAAGTACTTACGCTGGTATCTCTTGGATGGTCAAAGATTCTAAACAATTCGTATTGCTAAGTGTAGAAGGTAAAAAGAAATCTCATGTAATTAGTGTCTCTTGGAATGGACATTCTGCTAAACTTGAGGACTATTATAGTTATAGTCCAGTCAAACATGTTAATTATGCACTGCCAAATCAGATGCTAATTAGACATGAAGGACAGGATTATTTCTTATATGTAGTTTTAAATGGAAATAGTGAGATAGTCAAAAAAACTTAAAAGATAAATCTGTTGTATGGAAAAGACCTACGGGTGTTGCTCCTTTTGGTTTAGTGGAATCTAGAGGAAAACTATATGTGTCAAATTGGGGTGGCCGTTTACCTGAAAAGGAAGATACCAATGTAGCAGGTGTTCCTTGGGCTAGTGCTCGTATTGATTCATTAACAGGAGCTACGCGAGAGGGCAGCGTCTCTGTTTTTGATCCTATCGATGGAAGGCTTATTAAAGAGATAGTTACTGGTTTACATCCTGGAAATATGGCTGTTTCAAAAGATGGCCTTTACATATATGTAGTAAACGCCAATAGTGATAATGTATCTGTTATTAATACTACGAACGATGAAATATGTGAGATTATAAATGTTAGGTTGCAGTCTGATATTAATTATTTCTGGGGAGATTCTCCTAATGCACTTGCATTATCTTCTGATAATACATATTTATATGTTGCTGACGGATTGGATAATGCCATTGCCGTGGTCAGACTAGGAAAAAA
>JBAYDV010000124.1:0-4984 GCA_041668045.1 Bacteroidales bacterium
ATTTTTATTTTTATTGATTTGGGCACTTGTTTTTCCATATCTTCTCTCGCGGCTATTAAAACTATCAAGAGCATCTTGAAAGTCTTTTTTGCGAAAATCAGGCCAAAGAACTTTAGTAAAATACAATTCAGTATATGCACACTGCCATAATAAATAATTACTAAATCTTTGTTCTCCACTAGTTCTTATTAATAAGTCTGGATCAGGAATTCCATTTGTACATAGATTTTTTTCCAATTCAGAGTATGATATTTTCCGTGGCTCCTCACCTGATTTACCCCTCAAATAAGCTTCTTGAGCTATTTGCTCCACAGATTGCATAATATCCCACTTACCACTATAACTTAAGAATATTATTAGGTTTAAACTATCATAATCTTTAGTTTCTTTTTCTGCTTCTTTAATTTCAGCGACAAGATTCTTATTAATGATTGATAAATTTCCTAACACCTGAAATTTTATTTTATTTTTATGAAATGTAGGTAATTCTTTTAAAATAGCATTAGCCATAATTTCCATAAGACCTTTTATTTCACTTTCAGGTCTATTCCAATTTTCTTCTGAAAAAGCAAATAAACTTAAATATTTTATTCCCTTTTCCACAGCATATTCACTACATCTTCGAACAGCTTCGACACCTGCTTTATGTCCGAATAGGCGTTTTCTACCTAATTGTTTAGCCCATCTACCATTTCCGTCCATAATAATAGAAACATGCTTAGGTATATTTTCTAATGAAGCCATAATCTTCTCGTTAATTATTTTTGTTTCTCGTATCCTCACCCCATAATAACTTTTCATTTAAGGCGTGAAAAAAACTATTTTGTGAAAAATTTACGCAATTTAACGTATTTTTTGATTTTGACAAATGAATTATGTCCCCATCCTTTACTTTTTGAGTTTTGTTATCCATAGATAATGTAGCATCACCACTCCTCGAAATTATTTTAATTTTAATGTTCGAAGTATCAGGCAATACTATAGGTCTAACATTTAAATTATGAGGAGCTATTGGTGCTAATATAAAAACTTTGGAGTCTGGAACGACAATCGGACCTCCTACACTTAAAGAATATGCAGTAGATCCAGCACAAGTAGCTACCAAAATTCCATCAGCCCAATAAATTGGCAAAACATCATCATTAATAGTTACCTCCAATCCTATTACAGAAGGGGAAGTTCTTTGTATAGACACTTCATTCAAAGCATATGGATAAATATCTTCTGATATATTATTATAATCTATTTTAATAAGTGACCTAGATAATATATCGTAATTTTTATTTAATAAATCATCAATCCAAGTATCATCATTTTCTTCTATTTTAATAGAAGTAAGAAAGCCTAATCTCCCAAAATTTATACCTGCTATAGGGATATTTCTATCTCTTATGATAGATACTGAATGTAAAAAAGTACCATCTCCTCCTAATGCTAGAAAGAGAGATGTATTGGAAGGCAAATCTGCATTTCCCTTAAAGACTATGCCATTTGGTATGTTAAAATTCATCTTCTTAAAATATGAATACAAAGGTTCATAATAACATAACTCGACATTTTTTCTATCATGCAAATTATTTAAGAAATAAGTAATTTTCTTTTTATGTAAAACATCTATTTTATTACCGGATATAGCGATTAACATTTATTCTTATTTTTTACAAATTTATTATTTATTTTCACATTATTAAAATAATCAAGATATATAATTAAAGTATTTCACAAATTATATTTATATTTGTACTCATTAAAAAAATAGTTTAACTATAAAAAAATAAAATTTTCAATGAAAAAATCTACATTAATTTTTGAAATAATACTTACTATCGCGGTCGCTGCTTTGTTTGTATTATTTTTTACTTCAAAAAAAGATTCTGACAGGATAGCAATCCCTGAAGGCAGTGAAGTTACAGCTAAAAAAGGGGATGTCGTTTATATTCAACTAGACACTCTTGTTAATCAGTATGATATGTATAATGATCTGAAATCTGAATTTGAAGTTAAATTTTATTCGGTACAAGATGATTTAAGCAAAAAAAGTCGCGCCTTCCAAAATGATGCTACAGATTTTCAAAATAAAGTTAAAAAAGGTTTATTAACGAGATCTCAAGCTGAATCACTTCAAAATTCATTGACTTCACGACAAACTGAACTTCAGCAGTATTCACAGAAAAAACAACGTGATATGCAAGAAGAAGAACAAGTAATGATTAATAGAGTTATGGACGCGATTAACACATATATTAAGAAGTATAATAAAACCCATAATTATTCTCTTATCATATCTACATCTACTAGTACAAACGTAATCATGTTAGGTAATCCTAGCTTAGATATAACTAATGATGTGTTAAAAGGTCTTAACGACGAATATATTAAAAATCGTAATAAAAAATAAATTGAAAATAGCCATATTATCATGTTTTTATCCCTATAGAGGTGGAATTTCTCAGTTCAATGCATCACTTTTCACTGAGCTGAGCAAGAATAATATGGTTAAAGCTTTCAATTTCAAAAGGCAATATCCTAATTTTCTATTCCCAGGAAAAACGCAATATGTAACTAAAAATGACAATGCCATATCTATTGAATCTTACAGAGTCTTAGATACTGCGAATCCATTTTCTTACATAAAAACAGCTAAAGAAATAAAAAAATGGCATCCAGATCTTTTAATAATGAGATACTGGATGTCTTATTTTGCCCCATCTCAAGGTTGGGTAGCAAGACATATTAATAAAGACTGTAAAGTCATTTCTATTCTCGATAATGTGATTCCTCACGAACCTAGATTTTTCGACAAACCTTTTACTAAATATTACCTTAAGAGTAATGATGCTTTCATAACGCTATGTGATGCAGTAAAAAATGATTTACTTACTTTCGCTCCGTCATCAAAATGCATTGTTTCTTTTCATCCTCAATATTCTCACTTCGGTAAAAAAATAGACAGAACTGAAGCTGAAAAATATCTCAAACTTTCTCCTAATAAAAAGAACTTACTTTTTTTTGGCCTAATTCGCGATTATAAAGGTCTAGACATTTTATTAAATGCATTTGCCATGCTCGATGACTCATACCAACTTATTATAGCAGGTGAGCCATATGGTTCTTTCGATAAATATGAAAAGATTATTAATAATTTAAGTAATAAAAATAATATACGTTTAGTAACAGAATACATCCCTGATAAAGATGTTCCATATTATTTTTCAGCCAGCGACGCATGTGTATTACCATATCGTTCGGCTACACAGAGTGGAATCAGTGCTATATCCTACCATTTTGATTTACCAATGATTACTACACCTGTTGGAGGGCTTAAAGAGACTATAGCAGATAGAGGAACAGGGATAGTTGTTGATGATATTTCAGTAACATCTATTATAAAAGGGATTAATGATTTTTTCTCTAAAAAGGAAAATAAAATAGCCTTTCAAAAAAATATAAGAATTGAAAAAGAAAGGTTATCTTGGAGCAATTTTTGCAAAGATTTAATGAATTTATATAAAAATATTTAACTAAAATGAAAGCAATAACCCGCACAGATTTTAATTTTTCGAAACAAACTGGAAAATACATTGGAAAAGTTAGAGATGTATATTCTATCGACAATAAATACCTAGTAATGATAGCTAGTGACCGTATCTCAGCTTTTGACGTTGTTTTACCAAAAGGAATACCTTTTAAAGGTCAGGTTCTAAATCAAATAGCTTCTACTTTTCTTGATTCTACTCAAGATATTGTCCCTAATTGGAAAATTATTTCTCCAGACCCAATGGTTACTATCGGGTATAAATGTGAAGGTTTACCTGTAGAAATGATAGTAAGAGGTTATCTTACAGGTAGTTCTTGGAGAACATATAAAAGCGGAGCTCGTGAAATATGTGGAGTACCTGTTCCTGATGGCATGAAAGAACATCAGAAATTTCCACATCCAATAGTTACACCTACTACTAAAGCAGAAATTGGCTCTCATGATCAAGATATTTCTAAAGAAGATATTATCTCGAAAGGTATCGTATCAAAAGAAGATTATGAGCAATTAGAAAAATATTCTCTTGCTCTTTTCGAGAGAGGAAGTGAAATAGCGGCTAAACATGGATTAATTTTAGTTGATACTAAATATGAATTTGGTAAAAAAGATGGAGAAATAATCCTAATGGATGAAATCCATACTCCTGATTCATCAAGATATTTTTATGCTGATACATATCAAGATAATTTTGACAAAGGTCTTCCTCAAAGACAGCTATCAAAAGAATTTGTTCGTGAATGGCTAATGAGTAATAATTTTAGTGGACAAGCTGATCAAAAAATTCCTGAAATGACGGATCAGGTTATATCTGATATTTCAAATAGATATATTGAATTATATGAAAAAATAACAGGTGACACCTTCAAAAAAGCAGAATATAACGATAGCACATACGAAAGAATCGAGAATAACATTAATAATGCACTTGCAAGATTAGTCTAACTAATTAATAATATTATTTTACAGAAAAGAGATTATGAGAAAAACATTATTACTTCTAATTATAGGATTCCTTCCATTTCTTGGTCTCGAAGCCCAAAATTTCGTACCTACAGAAGTTAATATATCTACAGAAAGAGTAAATATTAATGGAAAGCTTTTTTATGTCCATAAGATATTAAAAGGTCAAACTTTGTATTCTATAAGTAAGAAGTATAATGTTCCTCAAGATATAATAATAGCACAAAATCCAAATATTAAATATGGATTAAAAACGAATACTGTTATTTATATTCCTTTTACTAATTCTTTAGCAACAACTAAATCTGACACCACAAAAAGTGATACTTTAGATATAAGTAAACAAGATTCAAAACAAGTACTTAAAGAATCAAAAGTTAAAGAAGCTAGTAAACAAATTAAGGCTCAAAAGAATCAAATCTCAAAAAAACAACTAAGATCTAAATATAAACGTTATACCGTAAAATGGTATGAAACTATTTTCGA
>JBAYDV010000125.1:0-4903 GCA_041668045.1 Bacteroidales bacterium
AGATTTTAAAAAATACTTTAATCTCTTTACAAGGTATAGCAAGTCAAAAAAATAATGAAATAAGAATAGTTTCAGATATTAAATCTATGGAGATAGAGTATGATCCAGATAGATTAAAACAAGTTCTCAATAATCTTCTAACTAATGCTATGAAATTTACTAAAGGTGGATTAATAGAAATTATTGTAAAAGATTTGGGCGATTTTGTTAAGATTTCTATTAAAGATAATGGAATAGGTATAGCTTATGATAAGCAGAAAAATGTCTTTACCCGATTTGCTAAACTTAATACATATACTCAAGGAACAGGCTTAGGACTTTCATTATGTAAATCTATAATAGAATCATCAAATGGCAAGATATATTTTACTTCTGTTCCAAATCAAGGTTCATGTTTTAGTATTGAGATTCCAAAGAGAAGATAATTTAATTTATTTTTTTATTTAAGATTTTAAAATAACTTTTTATTCCATTAAAAATAAAAGAAATCTCTTTAGATATTTTATATAAAAGTATGTATTTCTTTATTTTTTTAAAATTTTTCATTGTATTTTTTAATTCAAAGTTATAAATATATGAAATTAAAAATTAATACTTTTAGCATTAAAAATATTTACTATAATCTAGCTTGTTTAGTAATAGCTTTTGGTAAGTAATTATGATTTAAAAAAAAATACTATATCTTTATGGCTCACTTTTAAAGGAAAAAAATATGAAAACAAAGATAACATTTTTGTTAATGATCTTATTCTCAACTACTTTCGCTTTCGCGGGAGATTATTTGACTAATACAAATCAACATGCTGCTTTTTTGAGAAACTTCGCACGAGGTAATTCTTTAGAGATAGATGCAGCTTATTATAATCCAGCTGGTGTAGCCTTTATGGATGATGGATATTATATATCAATAAATAACCAGAGTGCTTTTCAGACTAGAAGTATTAATACCACATATGATTGGGATATGAATGGTCAGCCTTATGCTAAAAAGTTTAAAGGTACAGCTTCTGCTCCTATTATTCCTAGTGTTTATTTTATATATAAAAATGGTCGCTTAGCACTTTCTGCTCTTATGGCTGTTACTGGAGGTGGAGGAACTGCTTCTTTCGCAGATGGTCTTCCAATGCTGAATGCTTCGATTATTACTAAATTAAAATATCCTTCTGTCTCTACAATTCCTTCCATTGCCCCGAATATGTATAATATTGCTACATCTGTAGATGGTAGTCAATTTATTCTTGGTACACAGGTTGGACTTTCTTATCAGGTTAATGATTGGTTAAGCGTGTATCTTGGAGGTAGAATGAATAACTTCTTTGGTAGTTATGAGGGTTATGTTGATGTTACTCCTAGAGCTGAATACAGCCAGTATCTTGGTACTGATGACCTTACAAATTTGGAATTGGATCTAACTCAGTATGGTTGGGGATTAACTGGAATTTTAGCTGCTGATATTGATTATGAGCGTTGGAATTTTATGCTTAAATATGAGTTTAAGGCAAGTCTGAATATAGAAAATAAAACAAAGAAAAATAATACTCAGATACCTTCTTTTGATGATGGTGTGAATACTCCAAGTGATATTCCTGGCTTCTTCGCTACTGCCCTTGGTTACGATATATTACCAACATTAAGAGCTAGTGTAGAATTTCATTATTATGATGACAAAAATGCAGGCATGGCTAGTGTAATCGATGAGAGTCTGTCTACTTCGACAAATATAATTTATGGTGATAAACAAGATTATTTGACTCATGGCACTAGAGAGTATCTTTTTGGAGCTGAATGGGATATAACCAAGCGTCTTACAATTAGTGGTAGTTATCAGTATACTGATTATGGTTTGAGTGATAATTTCCAACAACAGACTTCTTTTAGTTGCGATTCTTATGCTGTAGGTTTTGGAGCTAGAGTGAAAGTTTCAGAGAAATTGAATATGAATGTTGGTTATATGATTTCTCAATATTCAGATTATACTAAGGAACAAGCACATTATGCTTCACCTGCTATTCCTTTTGCTGGAACAGATGTATTCTCGAGGACGAATAAGGTATTTGGATTTGGTATAGATTATAAGTTCTAGTCTAAAGAAATATAGTTTAGAATAAATATTAATAATAAATAATCTACACTGCGAATTTTATAAAATTTATAAAATTCGCAGTCAGATTTTGGATGATTTTAAATCATTCAATACTAGAAGATGTTAGCGGCGACGATGGCGTTTTTTGTAACCATAGTCGAAATCATCATCGTCATATGAATCGTAATAATCCTCTTCATAATCTTCGCCGTAGATGTCATCATAACTTTCGTTATAATTATCTTCATAGTTTTTGTAATCATCAAAATTCTTTTTTCTCATGATTAAAAGAAATTAAAAAATAATACTTATAAAATCCTTATCGAAAGTATGTATTATTTTCAGAATCACCAAAAAAAAGTGAATATTAAATAGCTTTTTTTTGGTTTTTCTGTTTATGCAAATATCTGTCATGTGCTAATGACTATTTATTTATTTTTTTTTATTTGAATTTTAAAATGAAAATGTTATATTAAATAAGTCTAATAGCCATGAAATCAAAATTTTATATATTATTTTTATCAATATTACTAATAGTAATTACAAGTGTTAAAATATATGGCCAGGAAGAAAAGAAATCTTTACCTGAAGGTGCCATTCCTGTATTATATGATGGGCTTATTTATCTAAAAGCTAGTGCTGATTCTGTGCCAGGTAATTTTATAATAGATACCGGAGCGGAAAAGTTATATTATGACAGTACTTTTTTCGTGTATAGCGACCTGCAATATAATAATATACTTCCAGCGAGGATATCAGGAGCTGGTCAGTCTTATCAAGATATAAATGTAATATATGACGATGTTGTATTTAATTACTATGGCAATATTTTTATAGCTAACGTAGTCCCTATTATTAATCTTAAACCTCTGCTAGGTGAATATGTAGATGGGATCATAGGAACAGATTGTTTTCAGAATAAAGTTTTAATGGCCAATTTTAAAGAACAATATATAAAATTATATTCTAGTATAGATTATATTGATACACGTAGATGGAAGAAGATTAAATTATTAAAGGATAAAAATAAGCTGCTCGTTCCCTTAGATGTAAAAATTAATAAAGACTTAATTATATCAGGTAATTTTCTATTAGATTTAGGAGCAAAATGTTCTATTATATTTACTAGTAAGTTAGCTGAAAAGTATAATTTATATTCTAAGATTAAAAAGAAAAAGCTCTACTACACAAAGTATGGAGGGCTTGGTGGAGTATCATCATCATATGAGTTTAATTCAAGGTTTGTTAAAATTAATAAATATAGAATTCGTCGTACGCATTTAGCTTATAGTTTAGATACTTTAGGTTCCCTTTCAAATCAAAAATGGGAGGGTATTATTGGCAATGATATACTTGACTATTTTGATATTATAATAGATTTTATAAATGATGATTTATATATACGACCTGATGAAAACTTCTATCGTAAACGACAAAATCTAAGACTAGGATTTACATATGCTGATAGAGGAAAGGAGTTGAATAGTTGGGTAGTTACTGGTTTGTATAGTTCATCAAATGCTGAAAAGGCTGGATTGAAGATTGATGACCAAATCTTTAATATTAATGGAGTGAATGTAATTAATATAACACATCCATTACAAAAGAAATTCTTAGAAGATATTAAAGATTTTGATATGCTTATACAACGTCGCGATTCTATAATCAATCTTAAGTTTCGGGCTGTACGAATGTTCTAATAATTTTTTAAACGATAATTTTAAAAATTATAAAATTTTGAGAAAATATTAATAAAAGTTGTATGTACAACTATTATTAATATCTTTGCGCCACAATAGAAAAAATAAATTTAAAGATTAAAAAATGGAAGCAATAGAAATGATTACTGAACGACGTAGTGTTAGAAAATTCAAAGATGTCGTAGTTGAAAAAGAAACAATGAATGCAATTATGGATGCTACTCGTTGGGCTCCATCATGGGGTAATTTTCAGATAGCTAGATATACATTAGTTAGTAATAAGGAAATTATTAAAAGGCTCTCTAGCGAAGGTGTAAATGGTTTTATTTATAATAAATCTACACTTGAAAAGGCCTCTAATGTAGCTATACTTAGCTTTGTTAAAGGAAAAAGTGGTAAATTAGGTAAAGATGAATATGCTACTAATAAATCAAATGTTTGGGAGGTTTTTGATGCAGGACTTTCATGCCAGAATTTCGTATTAGCTGCACATGCTTATGGAGTTGGTACATGTATTATGGGGGTTATAAATGATAAAGCTATTTCTAAAATAGTTAATCTACCTGAAGAGGAGACTGTAGCTGCAATTATTGTTTATGGATATCCAGATGAGACTCCTAATAAAACTCCCAGAAAAAAAATCGAAGAAATAGTACGTTTTGTTGACTAATAATAGTTATAAAAAAGCCTGCTTCTATCTAGGAGTAAATTCTTTAGCTAGATTAATAAATAATCTGGCTGAAGAATCATTTTCAGATAGCCCAGTGAGTGTTTCCTATGGACATATAATTCTTATGTTAGATTTAGAAAAAGAAATATGCCAAAAGACCATAGCTGATGAAATGAAACTGAAAACAAGTTCTCTCTCACGAATGATGTTGAAACTTGTAAAACAAGGATTAATAGCGAAAAGATGTGATGGTCGTAAAGTATATTATAAAGTTACACCCAAAGGAGAAATGATTAAGCCTAAAATTCATCAAAGTTTTGATAGTTTAAATGAGAATCTATATAAAATATTAGGTGAAGAAAAAGTTAAACAGTCTATTGATGATGTTTTCTGTATGATAGATTCGTTATCAATAAGACGATAAATAGAAATTTTATGTACATTGCTGAT
>JBAYDV010000126.1:0-4862 GCA_041668045.1 Bacteroidales bacterium
ACAAGGCCAAAATATTAGGCAAAAAAATATCCAAACATAAAATACAAAAGAGTAAATGTTGTGGTGGTACTTTTTTTAAACGGCTATTTTAGCATATAACTCATTGTATATCTGTATTTTACAGCGAATTTAGAGCGTTTTAAAAAGTGACCACCACAACGGAGACACTGTAGTACTATCACTTTTTAGACCATTAGCCTTAATTTTTAAGGCAATACAATATCTACGTATTCCACCAGCCTACCATAACTCTATTTATTAGGTGCAGGTATTATTTATAGTTATAGATATTTCTTTGTCGAATTTTTTAATAAATTCTGGTAATTTCAAATATTTAATCTGTAATATCGAACATATTGCAGGAATCTTTTTAAATAGTTTATTATCATTATTTGAAACTGTTTCTTCTGAAACCTCTTTTAATAAAACGATTTCTTTATCTTCAATTTTTCTTTTAAAAAAGTCATAAATAATAGAACCCTTATCAAATGGTTTGTAATAACGAATTAGTGAAACCCAAGTGCATGTGTCAATTATATACTCCATTAAATATATTGTTGTAGTTTCTCTGGTTTAATATTAAGTTTCTTACAAAAATCATATTCATTTATGATGCCTCCGTATAAAGCCGATTGTAATATGTTGACAAATAGTGGAGAATTAATCGGTTTTGGAACAGAACCTTTTCGTTTAACTCCCGCTAATTTATCTAACTCCTTCTGCCACTCTTCTTTGTCAATTTTTTCTTGATAGCGAGTATCTAAATCGCTTTTTACATTTTGGTAATTCTGTATAGAAATCTTTTTAGAATATAGTAATCTTGTAAATAGAGCTAAAGTACTTAAATGTGTTTCTTTCGAGATATTTTCTATTAAATCAAAGTGATAATCATTTAATGCATTTACATCTTGAATATTATCCATTTTGTTTTTGTAATCCCCTATCAAAAAATAATACGCAAAATTATTACACCAATTTTCAATTCTTGTTAAATTAGTGCTATCCATTGTGCTTACGTCAACCTCTTCAATTTCTTCTTCATTAATCAAATAGTGCCCTAATTCGTGGATCAGAGTAAATATTTCTCTTCTGAAAGACTTTTGTTGTCTTTTCAAAACTATAACATTAGGATGTAAAAAAAATCCATTAATATTCGCTTTATCGCACTTATTCCAAGTTTCAACAAATTCAAATACAAAAATATTATATTCCGCAAATTTTGAAATCAATTGTTTTAAGAAATCCCTTAATTTGGGATTAATTTCTTTGGGATAAAGTTTTTTTCTAATTTCAGTCGCGACATCAAATGAATCGTCAGATACACTATAAATAGGGAACGATCTTTTTAATTTAACATCAGCTAATTTAGATATTGCACTTAAAGATATCTTGAGATCTTCAAATTCATTTACTATTTTTTTTGCCCCAATATTTAAATCTAAATTAAATTTATCTTTTCTGAAAAATATACTAGCTTCTTTATTCTCAACTATTGGTTTTGGGTTTAAGTAAAACTCTATTCCTTTATTAAATAGTTTATCAATACGTTTTAAATTCGTAAGTTTTATCTGACTACCGAACACATCTTCCTCAGTTAAAGGATTCTTTAACCCTTCACTTATCCTAATAAAAAAATCTTCATTACTTAATTGATAAAGTTTTATTAGATACTTTATTCGTGATATGTTATGTTCTATATTCAAGAATTTTAATGTATTAACTTATTGAAAATAATTCATACTTATATGTACAAAAATACATATATATTAATTTCTTTTCAAATTATTAGTGATTTATTTAGTAAAATTCGTTTTAACATGCGTCTTAACTATTTTTAAGAATGTAGGCTGCTCACATGGCAATGTTGATTTTAGAGTAGATTCAGTTAAGCCAGCATTAACAATACTAACAGGATACACCACATAAAAATGTTTATTGCAACATTGATAAATCCACTTTCATATTATTATTACTAAGAACGATTGCTTCTGATAACTCATACTCACCACAATTCATGATAGAGGTAATATTTCCACTTTTCCAATAAAATAGGGAACGATCTTTTTGATTTATAAATAAATAATATTATATTTACAGTAAACAATAAGTAACACCACAGCATCAAAGAATAAGATTTCTACATCTCTAAAAAATAGGATAGCTACATCGGTATTTATTAGTAAACCAAACAATTTATCATGGCTAACATACAAGTATTATTAACAAATTCACTTAGTAAATTAAAAGAAATTCAAGACAAAGAAAATACTACTGTTATCAAAGGTAATCAATTATCGAGACTTCACTTAAAAAGACTTGTCGACAATAATTTTCTGACACCTATTATAAAAGGATGGTATATGATATCTAATCCAAATATTAAAATAGGTGATACTACTATTTGGTATGCTTCATACAAGCAATTCATATCTAAATATGCAAATGATAGATATAAACAAGACTGGTGCCTTTCAGCAGAACAATCTATATTCATATACAGTGGATCTACTATAATACCTAAGCAAATAATTATTAAATCGACCAAAGGTAATAATACGATTATCAGTTTACCTAATTCATCATCTATATTATCTCTTAAAACTAAACTTCCAAAAAATGTGAATAGATCTAATAAATATAAATTAAACCTCTATTCACTACCAGAAGCCATAATCACCTGTTCTCCTTCCATGTACACTGATGAAGCATTAACCATGCGAATAGTTTTAGCTATGATTAATAATATAAACGATATTCTTAAGATTCTAGTAGATACAGGTATGACAGTAAGAGCTGGAAGAATAGCTGGAGCTTTTCGAAATATTGGTAGAGAAGATTTTGCTAATTCGATAATCACTACTATGAAAAATATAGGTTATGATGTAAGAGAAGAAGATCCTTTTAATGAAATTCATAAAATAAAACCTTCATCTTCACCAGAAGCCACTCGTATAAGATTAATGTGGGAAAATATGCGTGATGATATAATAGAAAATTTTCATAGACCTAAAACGCATTTGACTCCAGATAAATTCCTGGAACATATAGAAGCACAATATAAATTAGATGCTTACCATTCATTATCTATAGAAGGTTATAAGGTAACAGATGAACTTATTGAAAAAGTCAAAGATGGAAAATGGCTTCCAAACACCAAAGATGCTGATGCTAAAGCAGCATTAGCAGCACTTGGATACAGCGAAGCATTTCAACAAGTTAAAAATAGTATAAGAGATATTCTAATAAACGGGAAAGACTTATCTTCAGTAATAAAAAATGATTTATCGAACTGGTATAAAGAATTATTTACGCCCTGTGTTAAAGTAGGTATTATAAAACCATCTGATATAATAGGTTTTCGCACAAACCAAGTGTATATTAGTAACTCTATGCATATTCCATTAGATTCCGAAGACATTCTAGATGCTATAAGTACTCTTATAGATCTTATAAGTGAAGAAAAAAATGTTGGTGTAAATGCTGTTTTAGGTCACTTCATATTTACTTTTATTCATCCATATATGGACGGAAATGGCAGAATAGGTAGATTTCTAATGAATGTTATATTATCTTCAGGAGGATATAATTGGTTAATTATTCCAGCAGAAAGAAGAGAAGAATATATGTCAGCATTAGAAAAAGCTAGTGTAGAAAAAGATATAATTCCTTTTACCAAATTTTTATCATCGATAAAACCTTAATTTAATTCCATGGTGATAATGTAGCAGTTTTTTTCCTCAACACCCACAGCTCCACCTTCTCAGCAGAACGCCAGGGTGTATCTCTTTTTGTTTTCGTAGAAGAAGCTTTTACAGACTTTGTAAAACAACGTTCCAATTCGAAACGATTTTCACTCTTCAGCTCCCTTTCGATAGGATTCTCTTTCGCGACATTAGTAATCTCAGCTAAATTAGAAAACAACAACACTATTTTCCCTCCTGGAAGCAATCTTTTCTCTGCCTCTTCGAAAAAATTAGGAAAAAGACTATCATTATAATAAATAGCATCATCAAGACGATCCAAATCACGAGAAGTCGGCAACCATGGTGGATTAAACACGATAAGTTCAGTAGGTTTAATCCACTTACCGAACAAATAACCATAATCAATTTCTATCTTACGCGATAACTTCGTCCCCTTCATCGACTCATTCAAACCAATAATCGCATTAGGATTAATATCCGTTCCAAATGATTTCTGAAAACCATATTTCATCAACAGAAATGAAAGCACACCACTACCGATACCCACATCGATAGCCGTTTTCTTCGCTCCCTCATAATGCTTTAGCCAATTCTCGAAGAGCAATATATGCTCAAAACGTGTTGGAAAATACACACCATAATAAGGATGAATTCTATTTCTTAAACCAGGAATCAACACTCCCTTAATATTCCATTGCCATGCACTATTTAATCCTTGAATCTTAGGAAAAGGCAGCAGAAAATCATGATTCTCTGGATATAACTTATCCAACCAACCAATAAAAGGAGCCTTCTTCACATCTAGTTTATTATCCTTAACCCTTATTAAAATTAGATTAGACAACTTTTGGTACTCCGAACGAAACGCCCTTTTATCCTGAAATGAATACGTAGGATATCTTTTTTTAAGATATGACTGTAACCCTTTTAAAAGCTTCAGACCATTACTATAAACCTTTTCAATCAAAACATGCCTTCCTTCGCATAACTCTTGAATTGTTTTCTGAATATCAGTATCTTGTGCGAAATAATCTGTCTCTATCAGTGGATCAATAGATTCTGGTCTGTTTACTTTTATATCTGTATTAATCATAATCGTATTTTAGGTAAAATACGACATAATTTTAACATTACTCCAAAAACATGTAAAAACTTAAT
>JBAYDV010000127.1:0-4824 GCA_041668045.1 Bacteroidales bacterium
ATTTGAATTCGCTTTGTTCTTTTGTTTTCAAAATCTAAAATTAAGTCGTCTTCTTTCATGACTTCGGTGCTAGTAGCATTTTCAAAAAGAGATGATGAAATATATACTGAATGCCAGAAATCATCACTTTTTTTATTTAAACCTGTGTTCTGTTTAAAAATTTCTATTTGTTTTCGATTTAAAAAATAGAATTTTGAGAATTCAGATGGCTTTTCATTCCAAATTATGATTCGAACTTCAAAGTCATCATCAAGCTGTTGATTAATTTCATTTGGAAAATCCTTTTTTAATAGAGTACGTTTATCTTTTACATTTTCCGATAATGCAAGTTTATTATTGTTTACAAATAATTCATACTTATTATTGGCCATTAAAAACCATCCAAATTCAAAAAGTAATTCTTTATGTAGACTTTTTTCGCTTAATAAACTGTCAGATAAATTTTGATATATGCCATCAAAATGTATTTCGGTTCCTTTAACCTTATCTATTACTGAGTCATTTTCAATTTGTATGGTATGATTCAGTGTTACCTTTTTATTTTTGCTTAAAATTTCAATTTTATCAGCTATCCAAATAAACACATACCTGCCCCTTCCATATTTACCTTTTGGCAAAGATTTAGTTGTTGTGCTTACGCAATCGCATTAAAAAAAGCCACTTATATTACTATGAAATGTACCATTTATAATAGTATGGAATGTACCATTTAAAAAATGGCAATAATTGAATACAAATATAAGTTATTTTTTTGATTTTCTTAATGATTTACCTTCTAATTCAATTCTAGTAGCATTATTGAAAAGTCTATCTAATATCGATTCTGTTTGAGAACCTGGAGTAAGATAATCATACCAATTATTAAATGGAAGTTGTGATGTTATAATAATTGATATTCTATAATTTTCTTTATTACCATCTAACAGTTGATAAATAGCTAATCGTGAATTCTCATCTATCTTTTTTAATCCGAAGTCGTCAAGTATTATAAGATCAAATCTCATAAGCCTTTCAATATATCTTAAATAGGTTCCTGTAATATTTGCTGCTGCAATTTCTTCTGATAACGTTAACATATTATAAAATTTCACTTTATATCCTAAGAGACAAGCCTGCCTACCAAGAGCACAACTAAGCCATGTTTTTCCGCATCCTGCTTTACCTGTAATTAAGACATTTTGTCCACGCATGATAAAGTCACATGAAGCTAATTCTGTCACTGTTGAATGTTTAAGATTTCTTTCCTCAGAACAGGTTATTTCTACTAAAGGAGTTTTATACCGTAATTTACTAGCTTTTAAAAGTTTAGCTGTTTTGACATCTTTTTTATATTGTATTTCATCTTCGACCATTTCTGCCATTAATATTTCAAATGATGGTCGTTGTTGGGATGGTAATTCTATGATAGACTTCATTTTATTAGCCATTCCTTTTAATTTTAATTGATGTTCTAGTTGATATAATGTAGTTTCTGTATTCATATTTTTATTTTTTTAATATGGACAGCATAAGCTGTCCATAAAGCTTATTTAATTAACAATAATATTCTTTTTTACCTCTTAGATTTGCATGATTTATTTGCATATTATTATCAGTCTTATTATAATCTTTCATATAGATATTATTAACCATTACTTGATGTATAATTTTATAATTAACCTTTAAAAGGTGTCTTTCAGCGTATTGGCATGAAAGTATAAATGAATTATTATCAAGGTTATATAATTGAAGAAGAGCTTCACACGAAGTATTAGCTTGTTCTTCACAGGCTGCATTATTAAAGATCTGACGTATTATTGCAACGACGCTATCATCAATTTTTTCTGCCTCTTCTAGAAAATATTGTCTATTTTTATGTTTCTTGAATGCTTCATAAATTTTATGGTTAGGAGGCATATGTAATTTATTGGTAGTAAACTTAAATTTTTTATATGATCGTTCATGAATAGCTATTCTTTCAAGAAAAGAATTATAAATCTCCACTGTATCCTTCGTATAAACAATATTAACTTCTTTATTTACATATTCATAAGGAACACTGTAGCGATGAGTATCAATATTAACATGATAATTTGGACCAACTTTTGCCATTCGAGTGTATTTAAGTATAAATGGATCTGCTGGTAAAGACTGTAATCTTATTTTTTCTTCTTTATCAAAATAGTATTTCCTACTAAATTCCTTTTCCTTCATTTTTCGATTATTAAGAGCATCTACAAGATCTATTATGCGTTTATTGAGTAATTCTATGCTATAAAATGTTTCATTATATAAAGGAGAATATATACGTAGATAAGCTCTATGTACTGAGGACTCTACCGCTGCTTTATCCTTGGGTTTTCTTACTCTAGTTGCTGATATGATAGTAGAATAATGGAATCCAAATTCTTTAGCTGCTTCATTAAATATTGGGCCGTCTTTTTCTCTTCTTGTAACCCACTGTTTCATATTGTCACTTAGTATATGTGTTGGGACACCACCAATATAGGAAAGACATTTAGAAAGTCCATCAAAGAAGTTATCCATAGAAGCATCCTCCATAGCATAAACAAATGTATATGAACTATATGGCATTATACAACATAATATAACAACTTTCTTTTTTATTCCACTTTGTGGATCTGTTATATATAGAGGATCTCCAGCAAAATCAACTTGTAGAACATCTCCTGCTATATGTGTATTATGATATTCATATGTGTTAGAGTGAATATAGTTTTGTAAGTGGTTCCTGAATGAAGAATAGGAATAGGCTTTATCTCCATATTTATCATAATAATCTTCCCAAATAAGTTGTATTGTTTGATAACGCCTTTTTAATCTTAAACTATAACCTTCTAGTAATGGCTTAAGTATCTGCATTCTTGCATCTGGTTCTTTACGATAAATTTTTCCTTTTACGATTGCTAAAATTGATGCATCATTCTTTTTTAAAATTTCATTAAAATCTGTTTTAGTCGATTTTAAACGATCCAGATAAATCTTTACACTTGTGCGACTAAGATTTAATTCTCTCGAAATTTCGCGTTGTGAAGCACCAATTTGGTAAAGTTTAATTAATTGTCTTACTTTTGTCACCATAATTGATAAATTTTTAAATTTCATTTTTACTGATTTTTTAATTCTCAAGTAAAAATATTAACTATTTGTCAATTATCGCCATCTTTTATGTTTCATATCATAGGAGATGGTTTTATTATTTTTATATGTTCCTAGGTGGCACATTCCATACTATTATAAATGGTACATTTATAAATAATGGAAATGGTACACTCCATGATATTATGAGTGGCACATTCCTTTGTAAAATGACTGGTTTTTTTATACTAATATAATTGGCTTTTTTATGCTACTCCACGTATAGGAATTAATTCTTATGAAAAAGAATTCTTAATTGAGGAAGTTAATCCTCGTATGGTTAATACGCCTAAAATGAATGAAATACTTGGTAAACACTATTATACACCATTAAGTACTTATTTACATGAGATATTAGAACCAATTTTTGTTAAGTATTTCTATAATGCTAATGACTTTAAAGATAAGTTCAATTTGTTTGAATATTTAATCTCATTAAATTACGTTCATTTAGTTGGATCTAAAAATGAAAGTAATTGGGCCCCATATGGAGAGTATCATTGTAGTTATTATGGACAACAATGGAAAAAATCTGTGCGGAAAAACTTTCTTGAAGAAGCAGCAAAAGAACAAGATCAATGGAAACCTCTAAGTTCAGGTATGTTTGATGGTAAGTATCAAGTATTTGAAGATGTGAGAAGTAAATTAGATGGTGTTTTGAATAAAATACCTATACGTTAAATGCTGGTTGCTAAATATATGGAATTGTTGGAAACTATATTTAATAAAAAGAGATACTTAAAACTTAAAGACTTATATAAATGAAAAAATCTTTTAGAAAAAGAATTAGAAATATTGACAAGTATTTACAATCCTTTTTGAATCAGAACAATTATTATCATTTAGGATTACTTTTTGAGGATTATTTAGAATCACCTTTGCTATCTAAGTATGGTTTACCTACAGAGTTCATAAATGATAATTTTAAAGTGCCATTAGCAATAGGTTCGGTTACTCTGGTTAATAGTGAAGGTAAATTTATTAGAAAAAAACCAACAGAAAAAGAACCAATTATTAAACGCGTTGCTTATATCCGAGAATCAGATGGAAGAACAATTAAGTATGATAGAATATTCTACATTTATAAGAAAGTTTTACTTCATAAATACCAAGCTGGATTATATTTCCTTATCAATGATCATAATCAGAAAGTTGTCGTTTCTGAAAAATTAAATTATTCACAAAAATACTTAACCAAAGGAACTCATATAGCAAATATGCTTTGCGAAATATTTAATGATTTTGAAGTTTTTGATGAAAATTTAAATCTAGCGATTAATTTTAATACAAGTTTTGATAAAATAATTCTGCCTTCTGGTAATTTAAATAATGATAATTACCTAAAAGATTTACTTAAAATTGGTAATAGATTTTTAAAAAAATGAGGAGGAACGAAAAGCATTTCAGAAAAGATTGCAGGTATTAATAAAATATAATCCTACTATTAAAGGTAAAGGTCCAGAAGGATTTTATGGCTATATAGTTTTTGGTTTTTCTGATTTAGATATTGTTATCCTAGAAACAATGTATGCAGGTAATGCAACATATATTTTCTCAACAGATGATTTTGAAAATAAAATTATTAAGGATAAACAAACTGTATTAAAGAATCAACTACATTTAGCGAGATTTTTTCATTATGATGATTGGGAATATAATTTGAAAAAATTTATGGATGAAAAAATA
>JBAYDV010000128.1:0-4502 GCA_041668045.1 Bacteroidales bacterium
CTTACCAAATATGTAAGTAGTGGAGGATATGTTACATGGCAATTATTACTTAATAGAGTCTCTGATGTCGAAGAGCTTTAATAAAAGTATTTAATTATAAATAAGCATCAAGATTTACTCTTGGTGCTTTTTTATTATATTTGCGTCCATGCTGAAAAAAAACTCAAATATAGTTGCACATTTATGTATGGCTGTTACTGTGATATTGTTTTCTATAATATCACCTATTGGTAAATTAGTAATGGATTATGTTCATCCATTGACTCTTAATCTTTGCAGACTATTCGGTGCGGCTTTATTTTTTTGGATAACTTCTATCTTCGTAAAAGAACAAGTACCCAAAAAAGACCTTTTTAAATTATTTTTCGCCGCAGTATTTGGTACTATGCTAAATCAAGGCCTTTTTATAATAGGTTTAAGTAAAACTAATCCTATTCATGCTAGTCTTATAACCTCGATAGCTCCTATATTAACATTAATATTCGCCACTTTTTATTTAAAAGAAAAAATAACCTTTAATAAAGTATCAGGTATATTAATAGGAACTACTGGTGCAGCTATCTTAATATTAATGAATGTAGAAAAAGGAAATTATCCTACAAGTATTTTGGGTGATATTTTATGTTTATGTGCACAGTTATCATATGCTATTTATCTAACAGTCTTTCTGAAATTAGTGAAAAAATATTCTCCAATAACTGTATGTAAATGGATTTTTACCTATGCTTTTATATGTTATTTCCCTATTTCATATCCACATATCGTACAAGATAATTTATTTCAATTACCTCTTGATGTCTGGATTCGTATTTTTATTATAGCTATCCCAAGCACATATGTGACGTTTTTACTTACTATGACTGCTCAGAAAACATTGAGCCCAACTACTATTTCCACCTATAACTATTTCTTACCATTATCAGGTGTAACTATAAGTGTTATTTTAGGTTTAGGAACTATTAATTATTTTACGATAATAGCTGCGATTTTGATTTTTACAGGTGTAATCATAGTTAATAAAAGCAAAAAAAATAGGACCATTCTGAAATAATTCAAAATAGTCCTAAAGGAACTTGTGTTTAAAAAGTCGTCCAATTAATTATAATTTACTCTCTAAGAGTTGTAAGCAGTCTCACCATGCTCATATACATCTAATCCTTCTTCTTCTATACGGCGGGTTACTCTGAGTCCGAATAGTAAATCTATTCCTTTGAATAGTATATAACCTGCTATCGCAGCCCATGCTACTATTACGAATGCTCCTAATATTTGAATCCATAAAAAGTGAAAACTACCACCATATAAAATTCCGGCATCTGTAGTAGATCCATCAGCGAAGAATCCTACTAATATAGAACCTAAAAGACCACAAACTCCATGTACTGAAGATGCTCCAACTGGATCATCAACTTTTATTTTTTCATCTATGAAAGAAACAGCATATATCATAACTATACCACAGATAGTTCCTATCAAAGCAGCTCCTCCGATTGATACAGCATCACAGCCTGCAGTAATACCTACTAGACCTGCTAATATACCATTAAGTGTAAGAGATAAAGAAGGTTGTTTATATTTAAACCATGCGACGGCCATTGATGCTATACCTCCACATGCTGCAGCCATATTTGTGGTTACGAAAATATGAGAAATAGCTTTAGCGTTAGCATGACCTGCAGCTGCAAGTTGAGAACCAGGATTGAAACCAAACCATCCGAACCATAAAATGAAAACACCAAGAGTAGCTAAGGCTAAATTATGACCAGGAATAGCTTTTGCTTTACCAGCTTTACTATATTTTCCTATACGAGGGCCTAAAATTAATGCTCCAATGAATGCTAAAGTTCCACCTACGGAGTGAACTATAGATGAGCCGGCGAAATCATGGAATCCTAATCCAGATAACCATCCACCTCCCCATGTCCAGTGTCCAGATACGGGATAAATTATTAATGATATTATAACAGAATATAGAATATACATATTAAATTTTGTACGTTCAGCCATTGCTCCAGAAACTATAGTAGCTGTGGTAGCACAGAAAACTGTTTGAAATATTAAAAATCCTTGTTTTGGTAAGTCGCCAGGAGCATTTGGTATACTGAATAATTTGGGTATTCCTACGAAAGTACCATCACCATACATGAAACTGTAACCCACGATCCAAAATAATACAGTGCCAATGCAGAAATCCATAAGATTTTTCATTAATATATTGGCTGTATTTTTTTGTCTTGTAAAACCAGCTTCTACTAAAGCGAATCCTGGTTGCATAAAGAATACTAGCATGGCACCTAGTAAAAGCCATACTGTATTTATACCGAATGTAAGACCTTCTGTCGTGGATATAAGGTCAGCTATATTTGATGCACTAGTCGCACCTGTTGCTATTAATATACTGTTAAATAGCATAATTATATTATAAGTATTTTATTCTAAGACAATATTCTATCTTAGAAATGTTTTTAAATTTATTGAATATAACGTTATTAGATACGCTGAAACTTATTGGAAAAGTGGCTGAAATTTGTCTGAGCCTTGCTGGAAATTGTCCTGTGAGCTACGCTGAGAATCGCGTTTAGATGTGCTCTTAGAATTTGACTGGGAATCTTCTTCTGATATAGAATCAGAACCTTCATTGAAAATTACTTGTGGATCTTGTGAATCATCTGAAGCATTATATACTGCTCTATCTCCTCTTTCTCCTGTACGAATTCGTATAGCAGTATCGATAGGGATTACGAAAATACGACCATCTCCGATTTCACCTGTTTTAGCAGCTTTACTAATAGTGGCGATGGTTTTTTCTACATTCACAGCTCTTACTACGCAGCTAATCATAATTCTTTCGATAGAGCTAGTATCATAGATAACTCCTCTGTAAACTCTTTTTTCGTTCGCTTGGCCTACTCCTCTTACTTCATAATAGGATAACCATTCGACTCCCGCTTCTGCTAATGCCTCTTTGACATAGTCGAATCGAGTCTTGCGAATAATTGCTTCAATTTTTTTCATTTTGAATCGTTTAAATGTAAAAATTTAATTTGTTTAGTTATGTCTTGATTTTTAGTAAATACAATCGTACTATGAATCGTATTAAAAAATTGTAAATCTAAAAGGGAAATTGGTGACAGGTAATATTAAGAAGTGAAGAATACTTCTTTGAAAGAAAATTTTATTTGTATTGCTGTCGTTTCATTACGTTGCGAAATTATGTATTTATTTTTAAAAACCAAAATAAATTTGTATTTTATAAAATAAAAAACACCTGACAATTTTATTTGTCAAGTGTTTTTATGCGTCAGAAGGCTTTTTAGAGCCTATTTTGTATAGTTATAAAATTATTTCATTTCTAAAACTTTTCCGTGATCTTTTACGATAGTTTTATAAAATTTTTCATTATAACCTGGTTGGTCAGGAAATTCTGGAGTGCCTCTATTATATTTATTATACTTAAATGAACCATCGGCATTTTGTTTCATTATGTTCCCGTCTTTATATTTTACGAATAGATAAGTCTCTAAACTTGACCATCTATTGAATAATGATTGAGCGGAATTATTAGTAAAATTAGTTAAATATTTACGTGTTTTTTTAATTTGATGTTTACTCCCTTTTTTATAAATTTTCATCGCAGCAGCATCTGTTATCGCTACATTTTTAAGCGCAGCATTTTCGAAGCTATCAGCTACGGCGCGAACTTCTGGTTGAACTCTGCTATAGTATAAATAAGCGAAATTAGTTACTTTGTTAGTTTTCCAGAACATAGAAGTAGGAGAGTAAGTGATTAAATCACCATTACCTTCACGAATACATTCAGGAGAATCGATGATAGAAGTATAAACAGGAGTTAAACAAGAAGTAGCTGCATCATCAGTACCAAACCAAAGGATTCCTCCTATAGTATCTGGGAATTTAGCACGAGACTGGCATACTATCCAGAAACCAGTCTGTTGAGTAGCGATAGCACGTTCATTAACATACTCTTTACCATCGACTTTGAAAGTCATAGGTCTCCATCTGTATGGGCAGTTAAGTCCACCGGCTCCTATATCTTGAGTCATGTCTAAAATAGTACCCTCGAAATGGCTTCTCATAGCATCTGCTACTTCTTTAACAGATATTTTGTGAGTAGCTTTTACGAATAAAGGTAATCTGTGTTTTAAATTATGACCTAAAGCGAAATCATTATAGGCTGTAAAATCTTGGCCATTAATCTGACCATCGCATAAGTTTTTAAATATATCCCATACTCTAGCTCCACAAGCTCTAGCTCCGATAAAGTCAGCTGGTGCATAAGCATCGCAGAAACTGAAATCTTTATCTTCTCCTTTAAAATAACCCATTTCTTTGGCGAAAGAGATTACGTCTGGAGCGTATAACCAATTTTCAGGGTCATTCTTTTTGAAATTCTGAATACGAGCCATATTAGCATGAGCAGATATGTAGCCATCAGGGACACGTGCAGCTACCCAAACTATACCTTTATTAACATTTTTACC
>JBAYDV010000129.1:0-4411 GCA_041668045.1 Bacteroidales bacterium
ACTAATTTAAGTGGACGAGTGTGAACTTTTAATATAGCTAATCTTTCTTTCATTTCAGGAAGATCTACATGTATTTGTCTATCAAAACGGCCTGCACGCATTAAAGCTTTATCAAGTACATCAGCTCTATTAGTAGCAGCTAAAATAATAACTCCAGAATTAGTGCCGAAACCATCCATTTCTGTTAATAGTTGATTAAGAGTGTTTTCACGTTCATCATTAGATGAGTATCCTACATTCTTACTTCTAGCACGACCAACAGCATCTATCTCATCAATAAAAACGATACATGGGGCTTTCTCTTTAGCTTGTTTAAATAAATCTCTTACTCTTGATGCTCCTACTCCGACGAACATTTCAACAAAATCAGAACCTGACATAGAGAAGAAAGGAACATTAGCCTCACCTGCTACAGCTTTAGCTAATAATGTCTTACCAGTACCTGGAGGGCCTACAAGTAATGCTCCTTTAGGAATCTTACCCCCAAGAGTAGTATATTTTTTAGGATTTTTAAGAAAATCAACTATTTCTTTTACTTCGACCTTAGCTTCTTCAAGACCAGCTACATCTTTGAATGTTACCTTTTCATCTTTGGTTTTATCAAATACCTTAGCTTTAGATTTTCCAACATTAAATATTCCACCTGATTGACCACCGGTGCCACCACCCATATTTTTCTGCATAGGGCGTAATAATATAAACCAGAAAAAACCTATTAATAATATAGGGAACAACAGCCATTCGAAAAAAGCTCCTGTATAATCCTTCCTGGTATCAGTGAAATAATCAAATCTTTTATTTTCCGGAAGTTTACTTCGTAATTCTTCAAATTCCTTCTCTGGTTCAAAATTACCAGACACTAAAAAATAAAAGTGAGGTCCAAACTTAGGTGTTCTACCTCCGAAATATTTATTTACATATTTACCAAGACTATCTTTTTTGATAGTAATTTCTGCCTTTTGTTGATTAGTAACATATGTTATTTTAGATACATCTCCTTGAGGTATCATTTGTTCTTTTACAGTAAACCATTCGGTTTTCTGAGGTTTGCCACTACCATAATTGGACATGAAAGCAAAAAGACCTAAGATGATTAGTAAATATAACCAACTATAATTAAATCTAGGTTTTTTATCTTTCTGTTTGTTATTTAGATTAGGCTTTTTATTGTTAAAGCTATTTCTAAAATTGTTATTATTATCTGCCATTTGCCTCTTAAATATTATTCATAATTTTAATTATTCGGTAACTTTCTTTGTGCCATCTATGTCATGTACTTCTGCATATTTCTTAATTTCAGCATCAGCCCAAAGATCTTCTAGTCTGTAGAAATCTCTATATTCTGTTTTAAAGATATGTACTACGATATCTACAAAGTCGATAATAACCCAGAAACCATTCTCTTTACCTTGAGTCCTTACAGCTTTAATTCCATTTTTATACATCATTTCCTCTACATTATCAGCTATCGCAGCTACTGCAGTTGAAGAGTCAGCATTACATATAACGAAATAATCAGCTATAGCAGTACCTATCTTTTTAAAGTTTAAAGAACATACATTTTTGGCTTTTTTATCAAGCATGGCGCTTGAGATTATATCTATTTGATTCATTTTTTATACATTTGTTTTACTATGGCAAATATAGTGCAAATATTCAGCCAATTTAAAAAATGTTTAAATAATTTGAATTATATGGATAATTTTGAAATAAAATGGTATAAAAGCATTGATTCTACGAATTTGGAAGCTTACAGAAAAAAGAATGAATCTCCAGAAATATCTGTATATGCATCAGAATTACAATTAAAAGGCAGAGGACAGAGAGGAAGCAGGTGGGAGAGTGAAGAATGTCAAAATCTAACTTTTTCCATTTTATTTAAGCCCTTAAGTGTCTCATCTATAGAACATTTCGTCTTTTCTCAGATAGCTACTATAGGAGTCGTTAATTACTTAGCTTCTAAGAAAATTAAGGCGAAAATTAAATGGCCAAATGATATTTATGTAGAAAATAAAAAAATTTGTGGAATATTAATTGAAAATACTCTATCATCTGACAGATTGACAGCTAGTATTGTTGGAATTGGTCTAAATCTTAATCAAACCAAATTTTCGGCTAATATTCCAAATCCAACATCACTCATTCTCGAACTTAATAAATCTCATTCTTTAGCAAACCATTTAAATTTAGATATTAAGAAGGAGCTTGATATTTTATTATCTTACATAATTCCTTTATATGAAAAATATATTTCAGATAAAAATGCTGATGAACTTGATGGTATTTATCAAGAATATCTCTATAGGTTAAACGAGATAAGCGAATTTATTGAAACGACTTCTTGTGCTAATCCTATATACCCAATTTTCACCAATAATAATGTTAAAGATGAAAATCAAGCAATAATAAAAGCTAAAATAATAGGAGTAGATAATAAAACAGCACGTTTAAAACTTCAGCTCCTTTCAGGTGAAATAAAATCTTATGCGTTCAAGGAAATACGTTACGTTATATAAATAGAGAAATTAGTTTTAGTTATCTCTATATTATTAGAAATAAATGATAGCACGACTTTGCAGTAAATTTATGTTATGATCATCAGGAAAATTAGTGTTGTCAAGATGATTATATGAATAATTTAGCATAAATTGAACATTTCTATTTACAACATAATTTACACCTATAGTAGCAGAATTTAATTTTCCTCCAGACACCATATTTGAACTATATTTAAAATCAGAGTAATCATTAAGATTAGTATGATTATATCTGGCTACAATTTCAATAGTTTTAGGTGATATTATGCCATTCATCAAAGAGGATTCTTTACTGTAACTATAATTTCCTCCTAATAAAATAATTCCAGTTTCTATATAACCACCATTAAAATGATTAGCCTCTAAAGACGCATTCAGTATATTATCTGAAACATCTTTTTTAACTGCTTTCCACATATATTCACCACGAACGAAAAATTTAGAAGTCATGAATAAACTTTCTATGCTATAATTAATAACATTAGACACATAGGGGATATCAGCATTTAAAAAGTTCACATTACTTATAAGTTCAGTATTAAAAGAAGGCTTTATAGAAAGATTTGTTTTTTTTATGCCATTTTTACTAGTCCCAGTATTAATATTTTGAAAGGAAAATGCAGTACCGATATGTAAAATTCTATTATTATGATGTATAGCTTTAAATAACCATCTACCACTAAAATCTATCCCCTGGGAGCCTGTATCTTGATTATTGTCTTTATTTTCTAAAAAAAGTCCTTGACTTGTAAAATAATGATTATCAATGTATTTATATAATATACCTATTCTTCGGCCAGTAGAAAAAGCCTCTGCAGAATTAGCTTTACTAATAAAATGATATTTATAATTACCAACATTTCTAGCCATACTTGAAGGCTCTTTTATATAACCAAATGTTATGCTTTGAGAATTTTTTGTATCAGGCAATGAATAACGAGCATAAATATTTTTAGCTTTAACCATATTATTATTAAAACTAAGATTTATAAAAAATTTCCAAGAACCTGAAATCATAGAAGTACGTAATCTAATATCGGATAATTTAGCCCCTGAATTAAGTTTTGTGTAATCAGAATTAAGATATCCAATATCAGTAATAAAACGGCCGCCTACTGAAATATCAGTAGAAGGTCGAGTAGTATTAGAAGATTGTGCATTAGCACATGAAAATCCACCTAATAGTATAATTATAAAAAATAATCTACGCATTAATGGCAAGGTTATTAATGATTTATAACGTTAATTATCATAATTATAGCAGCTACGATTTGTGTGCCAGCGAAAAGATATTTTAAATTTTTTGGTTTAGATTTAAGGGCCATTTTGGCACCAAAAAAACCACCAATTATACCTCCAACGGCTAAAGGAATAGCTAGATGCCAATCAACAGCACCTGCACTTAAATGTCCTAAAAATCCTGCGGCAGCAGAAAGTGACACTAAAGTAGTAGAAGTTCCTACAGCTATGTGCATTGGAACGCTCATCGTAAGTAACATTAATGGAACTAAGAATGATCCTCCTGATACTCCACACATGCCAGAAAGAAAGCCTGTAGCTAGAACGATTGGTATAGTTATTAATAAATTAACTTGAAATGTTTCTCCATTAGATGTTAAATTTAATATCCATGATTTATTCTTTTTAGGTCTTTGTTTAGGTTTCTTTAACATAAAACCTGCGGCAAGTAACATAATAAAAGCGAAAGTTAATTTTAACACATTTTCATCGAAATATTTTCCAAAATATCCTCCAGCAGCAGCTGAAATAAAAATTAATACTCCTAAAAATATCGTTAATTTCCAATGATTCATCTTTTGTTTACTAAAAAGTATAGCAGCCATAAGTGATGAACACATTAATATAAATTGACT
>JBAYDV010000130.1:0-4373 GCA_041668045.1 Bacteroidales bacterium
TCATAAAAGGTACTGATCCAGAAACAGATAAAGAAAAAGATTTACATCCTGTAAATTCTGATCCTTTCTGTGGTTTAGTATTCAAAATAGCAACTGACCCTTATGTTGGTCGTTTAGCTTTTATGAGAGCTTATTCTGGAAAATTAGACGCTGGTAGTTATGTGTTAAATACTCGTTCAGGAAAAAAAGAACGTGTAGCTCGTCTATATCAAATGCATTCAAATAAACAGAATCCAATTCCGTTTGTTGAAGCTGGTGATATTTGTGCTGCAGTTGGATTTAAAGATCTAAGAACTGGAGATACAGTATGTGATGAAAAATCACCTGTTGTACTTGAAAGTATGGTCTTCCCTGATCCAGTAATTGGACTAGCTATTGAGCCTAAGACTCAAAAAGATATTGATAAACTAGATGTTGGTTTAGCAAAACTTGCTGAAGAGGATCCAACCTTTACAGTTAAAACTGACCATGATACAGGTCAAACTGTAATTAGTGGTATGGGTGAACTTCACTTAGATATTATTATCGACCGTTTAAAAAGAGAGTTTGGTGTAGAAATTAACCAAGGTGCTCCTCAAGTAAACTATAAAGAAGCTTTCGTTGGTACTGTTCAACATAGAGAAGTCTACAAGAAACAATCTGGTGGTAGAGGTAAATTCGCCGATATTATCGTTGAAATTTCTCCTGCAGATGAAGGTGTAACAGGACTTCAGTTTATAGACGAAATCAAAGGTGGTAATATTCCTCGTGAATATATTCCAGCTGTAGAGAAAGGTTTCAAGTCAGCAATGGCAAATGGTGTTTTAGCAGGATTCGAGGTTACTTCTATGAAGGTTAGACTTATTGATGGATCTTTCCATCCAGTCGATTCAGACCAATTATCTTTCGAAGTTTGTGCTAGAATGGCGTTCCGTCATGCTCTTCCTAAGGCGAAACCAATCCTTATGGAGCCTATTATGGACATCGAAGTAGTTACTCCTGAAGAAAGCATGGGTGACATTATCGGTGATTTAAACAAACGTCGTGGTCAAATTACAAGTATGGATTCAAATGGTACAGGTCGTATCGTTAAAGCTCAAGTTCCACTTTCAGAGCAATTTGGTTACGTAACTACTTTAAGAACAATTTCTTCTGGTAGAGCTACAAGTACTATGTCGTTCTCTCACTATGCTCAAGTTCCTGCTAACCTTGCAAAAGAGGTTATAGAAAAAGCTGGTGGAAATGAAGATCTTGAGGATGACGAATAATATTAAAGAATAATAAGATGAGTCAAAAAATTAGAATAAAACTAAAATCTTACGATCACGCATTAGTTGACAAAGCAGCTGATAAAATCGTAAAGTCAGTAAAAGCTACAGGCGCTGTCGTTAATGGACCTATTCCACTTCCTACAGACAAGAAGATTTTTACTGTGAACCGTGCGACTTTTGTTAATAAAAAAGCACGTGAGCAATTCGAACTTAACTCTTTCCGTCGTCTTCTTGACATTTATACTTCATCTCCTAACACAGTTGAAGCATTAATGAAACTAGAATTACCTAGCGGAGTAGAAGTTGAAATAAAAGTTTGATAGTTTAATAAATATTTCTTATCTTTGCTGCCCGTTAAGGTTAAAAAGCTACTTGTAGCGTTTTAACAGGCGATATTAAATCACTTTCGATTTGTGAAAGCAGTAAAGATAGTGATTATTATAAGGGGGCCCATAGCTCAGTTGGTTAGTAGCACCTGACTCATAATCAGGGGGTCATAGGTTCAAGCCCTATTGGGCCCACCCTCACTAAGGAGGTCGTTTTCGAACGATCTCCTTTTTTTATACGTATATATTAAGATAAACTGTCTTATAGTCTTAAAGTTATATCTATACAAAATAATAAAAGGCTGCATGTAAAATGCAGCCTTTGTATTTAAGTAATGAAAATTAATTCGTCAATAATTCTAGATATTAAAACCAGATACCATTACCTGTGGTCGTTCTCCTCGAGTATCCTCTTGTTTAAATCTCATAGTAATAGTCTTTTCTTCACCACCAAGTAGCGAGATATAATTATCATTAAAGAATGTCGGCAATATAAGTTCTCCACTTTCACTTCCTTTAACCTGAAGATGAATCATTAAAGCAGGAATAGAAGAAGTATTTTTTAAAGTAGTTTTAATCACCCATTGAGAGCCATCACGATTAATAACAGTCTTGTTATCCAAAATAGCTTTCTTCATAGAATTCAGAGCCTGGAAATTATTCTCCTCACTACCTCTCCAATAAAAGTTATCATCAAGAAGTTTACCCTTAGAATCTAAAAGAGCTAATTTAATAAAATGAGTAGCCGATAGCTTCTCAGAAAAATCAAGTTTAAAACATTTATTTGTAGAATCCTCATTGCTATCCAGTTTAACTTCCTTCGTCCATGCTAGAGAACCATCAAGATTAACTATTTTAGCCTCTACAGTAAGATCCTTCAAATCGCCACAACTAAGATTCACGAGCTCCACTGCATCATCCACAGGATTCCATTGCACATGAAGAGGCTCAGCACCTTTCTTAGAACCAAAATAACCACCATTAGCATCGAAATAATAATCATAAGTCTGCCAAACATTAGAAGGCCAGCAAGGATGACTCATCCATAACAACATACCCTTTCTATTATTACTACGTGACTCAAATATAGCACGATAACCATTATAATTAATCCATTGCGCTATCTCATTATAACGTTTAAGATTATCAGACTTACCGAATCCTTTATCCATAAGAGCCTCGAAAGTTTTACCACTCTGAGCTCCACCATAAGTGAAATCATGAAGTCCCCACTGACTATTATGAGGCCACCAAGCCTTCTCAGGAAGCGAACGAGTAAAACTCTCATAAGACATCAAGTTAGGCATGCCACGTTCACTATGGAATAAATTAGACCTATCCGTGATAGAAAAATAATCACGTGGCGTCAAAGCCCTATATGGACCACCACCAGATACACCATTAAATGCAGAATTAGAAATATAGAAAATTTCAGGATGATCTTTCTTAACAAGCCTGCGAAGTCTATCATCAAGAGCTTTCAAAGGGTCCCCCTCATTTCTTCCCACATAAATAGCTATAGAAGGATGATTTCTAATACGTTTAATCATATTATCAGCATTATCGATAAACATATCATTATCATCAGGATTAGGCCCGTCAAGCGGATTTGCCAGCCAGAAATCTTGCCAAACCATTACACCATACTTATCGCAAGCCTCATAAAATTCTTTATCCCCAATTTGTCCGACCCAATTACGAATCATATTAAAATGCATATCAGCATGATAAGCCACAGCGATATCATACTCCCTTCCTCTATAATTCAGATTAGATTCAGAAAATCCCCAATTACCACCACGACCTATAAAACGCTTACCATTAATATACATAGTCAATGCCCCATCAATATACTTATAAGACATCTCTCTTATACCAGACTTAAAAGATATTTTATCGGCAATGCTATGGTCGATGTAGTAGCCAATTTCCACATCGTAGAGACTTGGTGCGCCATAACCCACTGGCCACCATAGCTTAGGATTCTTTATGGCAATAGGTGCGATATTCACAGTCTTGCTGCTATTGGCAGCGATAGTAACATCTTGCGAGAAAGGAATATTGCCATATTTACCTTTTAATGTGCCTGTAACCTCGTGATCATTATAATTGTTTACTACAGTTTGTATTTTTATAGTAGCACTGCTAGTATCAGGAAGATTTAAATCAGTTATTACGTATGGCTCGGCGATAGCGATTTTCTGAGCTTTAGCAGAAATACTTACGTCATTCCATATTCCTATATTACGACCACGAATCGTAGGAATCCAATCCCATCCTATAGATGCGTGGAATGTAGGATTATCATGTCCAAGAGCACCTCCATTGAAATCAGGAGTTTCTATAGTTTGTTCTTTCACAACTCCTGGATTAGCATTGCGAATAATTTTAACTGCTAATACATTCTCTTTACCAAGAATTAAACTTTTACTAACATCGAAACTTTTGTGTTTAAAAGCACCATTAATATTACCTATTTCTTTACCATTGACGAATATATTTGCTTTCCAATTAATACCATCGAAATTTAAAAATAACTCGCTTCCTTTATAATTTTCAGGGACGCTAAACACTTTCCTATACCAGAAATCAGATTTGAAAAATGATTCAGATATTTGAAGTTGATTATCTCCGAAATTAGGATCTGGTATTGCACCAATATTATAATACGATGTAAGAACAGTACCTGGTACGGTAGCTACTATCCATTTCGATGCATTATAATCCGCTTTAGAAATGCTCATACCGTTAGTTTTAACTTCCGATGCTCGAGCAAGTTTCCAATCCCCTCCATTCA
>JBAYDV010000131.1:0-4340 GCA_041668045.1 Bacteroidales bacterium
AAAAAGACTCTTTTAATAACTATACAGTGTCCATCTTTAGAGTAAATGGAGATGGAGCTATTTTTGATATCCATTCTTATGATATCTTTAATCCAGATTAATTGTTTTTCACTATTAAACCATTTTCTGTATTCTAGAAATTCGCCTGTAATACGAAGACGACTGCCTATAAATGATATGATAGCATAGAGAACACTGATTATACCTAGGATTATAAATAGGAGACTATTATGATTACCTATATCATTGGATGTTAGAAAAAATAATCCTGTAATAAAAAGGAGCACTGCATATAATGTATTCTCACCAAACCTTCTTTCCATAATATTTATATAAAATTATATTAACGACTTTGAAATTCGTCGAAAGTTAGTAAAAATATAGTTATAATGCAGTGCTTAATTAAGCTATGCTTGTTTGACTCTTTCGATGTCTTCTTCTACACTTGCTATAGTTCCAAGTCCGAAATTATCTATAAGAACTTTTTTAACATTGCCAGATAAAAATCCTGGAAGTGTTGGTCCTATATGGATATCTTTAACTCCTAAATGAAGTAATGCTAGAAGTACTATAACGGCTTTTTGTTCATACCAGGCGATGTTATAAGTAATAGGAAGTTCATTAACATCATTTAATTCGAAAATCTCTTTTAATTTTAATGCTATCAATACTAATGAATAAGAGTCATTACATTGACCTGCATCTAAGACGCGTGGAATACCTCCGATATCACCAAGTTGTAACTTGTTAAATCTGTATTTAGCACAGCCTGCAGTTAGGATAACCATGTCTTTAGGCAATGAAGATGCGTAGTCAGTGTAGTAGCTTCTCTGTTTCATGCGGCCATCACATCCGGCCATCACTACAAATTGTTTTATAGCTCCACTTTTAACAGCATCTACTATTTTATCAGCAAGTGCGAATACTTGGTTATGAGCGAATCCTCCTACTATTTGACCTTTCTCAAGTTCGACAGGTGCTGCGCATTTTTTAGCTTGCTCTATCATTGCCGAGAAATCTTTATGCCCATCAGCATCTGCTTCGAAGTGAGTGGCTCCAGGATAAGCTGTAGCACCTGTGGTGTATAATCTATTTAAATATGTTTCTTTTTTAGATAATGGTACTAAGCAGTTGGTAGTTAGTAGTATAGGGCCATTGAAACTTTCGAATTCAGCACGCTGTTGCCACCATGCATTGCCATAATTTCCTACGAAATGTTCGTATTTTTTGAAGGCAGGGTAGTAGTGAGCTGGTAGCATCTCACCGTGTGTATATACATCGACTCCTGTACCTTTTGTTTGCTCTAAAAGGTCTTCCATGTCTTTCAAGTCATGACCTGATATAAGAATTCCAGGGTTTTGGCGAGTACCTAATTCCACTTTGGTGATTTCAGGGTTACCATAACGCTCAGTATTGGCTGTGTCAAGAAGCGCCATTGCCGTAACACCTTTTTCTCCAACTTCTAATACTAGTGCTGTTAATTCGTCTATGCTAAGATTTTTTACAGTCATGTCGTAAAAAGCTCTTTGGATGAATTCTTGAAGATTGACATCGTCATATCCTAGATTCATGGCATGTTCAAGGTATGCTGCCATTCCTTTTAGTCCATAGATGCTTAGTTCTTTAAGACTTCTGATATCTTCATTTTTTTCACTTAAGACTCCTAACCATCTCATTTCTGTGATGTTAAAGATGTCGATTTTTTTGGATGCTGCTTGTGCGTGTAATTCGTTATTTAGTTTTTCTCCCTTTGCCATTTTTAAGGATATTTGTTCAGGATCCCAGTTAGCATTGGTGATAGATGAGAAAAGTGCATCTATAATGAATTTATTTATTTCAGCTTCTTTTATTGGATTAATTCCCGCTTTTCTAAGGGTAGTAGTTGATACTGATAATTTACGAACGATTAAAATAAGTTCGTCTAATTTTCTGGCTAATTCGGGTTTTTTCCCGCAAACGCCTTGTATGGTACAGCCGGTGCCTTTAGCAGTTTCCTGGCATTGGTAGCAAAACATGTTCATCTTGTAATGTGTTTTAGTTTATAATAATGATTCTAAAATATTTTTTTTGATTACTGTGATTTTTCCTTTTTCGAGTTCTATACAGTCTAGTTCTACTAGTTTAGCTATGGCTTTATTAAGAGCCGGACGACTAACTCCCATTCTTTCGGCTATTTTCTCTTGTGATTCGTTTACTTTATTTACATGAAAGAGATAATTAGCTAAACGGGTTTGGAGAGATTCTAAAGCGAATGCATTAATTTTTTGGGCTAGAAAATTACTTCTGTCAGATAATATTCTTAAGAAGTTTTTTAAAATTCTAGGATGCTCTTGCATGAGTTTGACGAAACGGTCTTTGTTAATAATAATTACGACTGCTTCTTCTGATACTACTTGAGCAGTTACAGGAAATACATTTTCACTAGCGAAAAGAAAGTTTGGTGCTAGTAAAAGAGGTCCTGTCATACGATCTATTATTATTTGTTTCCCATTAGGTCCTACCATAGATCCATAGACTTTTCCCGAATAGAGCAGATATATACTACGGCATACATCTCCTTGAAGTGCTATAAAATCGTCTTTGTCATAGCATTTTACTGATTTTGGACTAGTTCCAAGAAATTGCGTGATTACTTGAGCTGATACTCCTTCGAATATAGACGTTCTCTGTAATTGTGCTGTTTCTATGTTAATCATATCTAGTAATTTTATTTACTGTGCAAAACTAGCTATACTAAATAAGGAAAATTGTAATCTACATTACATTAATGTTTTAAGTTAAGACTTTTTTTAAGAAAAACTATATATAGGGATGTGAAATTTGATAATTAATACTGATTTGCGATTTTTATCGCTTCTTCTTTGATAGTATCTGCGAGCCATTTAGGTTTCAGAACTTTTATATTTTTACCAAATTTTAATATTTCATTTTGCAGTTCATAGTTAGGTCTGAGCCATAAAGAAATGCGGAATTCTTCATCGTTATCAATTAATATTTTCTGAGAGTGATGCATAGGAAGAGATTTGATATAGTTTCCTTGTGTGGGATTAAATGAAAGTATTATTTCTTCTGAGTCACTGAAGGTATATGTCAAACCTATCATCTCACTAAATATTAATTTAGGATTTATAGTTTCATCTCGTTCGAAAATCTCGTCTTCAATTTTTAAATTTGATATTCTATCTATGCCATATGTGCGAAATTCATGTTTCTTAAGCGATTCATTCTCAGGAATTCCCATAATATACCATCTATTTTGGTATTCTTTCATAAGATATGGCTTTATTATATGGTACTTGTTCGTTTTATGATGATAGTTTATATGATTAAATGAAATCTTTTTTGATTCATTCAGGGCTTTTAATATTGATGTTAAGTTATCTATACCTCTTAATTTAGTATGATTGTCAAAATCTATATAATTGAGCATCTTTTTACTATCATGTAAACTTTTTGTTAATATATCTACTGTATTTGCAAGTTCAAGATACTTGAAAAATTCATCTATATTAGTACTTTTTTCGAGATTAATGTAATAACCATTTTTATAATTGTGATATTCTATTTCGATATCAAATTCATTTCTTATGTTGGTAAAGTCTCTCTGTAATGTTCTTTCGCTTATCGAAAATCCTTGATTTAGTAGATATTCTATTATTATCGAAAGAGATGGATATTGTCCTTGACTTATATATTTAAGTTCAAGATTATAGCGATGTAAAGTTCCGTGGTTAGTCATAGTTTAACAAAATTATAAAAATTTTCTTAAATTTAGAATCTATTATACTATATATGAGGAATATACTATATATAGAGAGATTATATTAAAAGAAAGTATAACGTCTAATCTTAAATAATGAATATGAAAACAATAATTAAAGTAATGCTAATAGCGATGATGGTTTAATGCTTGTTAATTGCTCAAAAAATGAAGACCCCGAGACTATAGTTAATGATAATCTCGTATCTATAAAAGCGACAAATAATTTCGCTACTCCAATGACTAAAACATCTATTGGAACCGATGATGCAGAGTCAACTAGATTAATCAATTGGTCAACAGGAGATCAAATAGGAGTCATTTGTTCTGAAAGTGGAGCTACTAATGAAGCTCTTACCTTATCTTCTAGTGCAGATTTAAATACTGGAACTTTTACAGGTAATTTAACTTGGAGTGAAACACCAGATGAATTACATAATTTCTATGCATATTATCCTTATTCTAGTTCTGATGTGACCGATGGAGTCCTTTCAGGAAGTGTTCCATCTTCTCAAACTCAAGTTGGAAATGATAATTCTGATAATATAGGACAATATATTTATACAGTAGCTTCTAAAAC
>JBAYDV010000132.1:0-4324 GCA_041668045.1 Bacteroidales bacterium
ACTAATTCACATGTAGGATTGAATTGTGATTATAGCTATGATAATAAATATTATGCTACACTTTCTGGTTCAATGCTAGCTTCTACTAAATTAGCATCTAATAATCGTATAGGATTTTCCCCTGCTCTGTCTCTTGGATGGTTGATAAGTAATGAAAATTTCTTAAAGAATTCGAATTGGATAAATTATTTAAAAATAAATTCTAGTCTATCTTCAGTAAAAACAGATTTATATATTGATGACTACTATTTATATGATGATTATTATTATGTTGGAGAGTATTTTTCATGGGATGATGGTGTTAGAAATAATAATGCTTCTACGTCTAGTAGAACAGCTAATAAAGATTTTTCATTTTCTTCACGTAATGAATTTACATTTGGATTAGATGCTAGTTTATTTTCTAATCATGTAAAAGTCAATACTAATTATTTTATGATTAAAATGGATAATCTTCCTGAAAGAGCTCTGAATTCTTATCCTAGTTATTTTTCAGATTTCGTTCCTTACGGAAACTCAGCAAGTAATAAATATAATGGTTTTGATTTAGGTCTTAATTATAATGACAACTTAGGTGAAGTTAACCTTTCTGTTGGCGCTAATGTTACTTATGTAAAAACAAAAATAAGCTCTAAAGATGAGCTTTACGAAAATAGCTATCAAGATAGAGTTGGTAAACCTATTAATGCAATATTTGGATTAGAATCAGAAGGTTTCTTTAATAGCAATGAAGAAATAGCTAATCATGCTGAACAAAAATTCGGAACAGTTCAACCTGGAGACATCAAGTATAAGGACCAAAATAATGATGGTAAAATAGATGATAAGGATGAAGTTGAAATCGGTAATTATACTTCTCCTTGGTATTTTACATTGAATTTCAATATTAATTATAAAAATCTCAACTTATTCGTACAAGGTACAGGATATTTAGGTGGAGATGCTATAAAAAATAATGATTATTATTGGGTAGATGGAAATGATAAATATTCTGAGGAAGTTCTCAATAGATGGACTGAAACTACTAAGAATACCGCTACATATCCTAGATTAAGTGCTAATAGTAATTCTAATAATTATCGTTCTTCTGATTTCTGGATTTATAGTACAGATAGAATTAACATTAGTAGAGTGCAATTAACTTATAACTTACCAGAAAAGATATTACATAAAACTTTTATTAAGAAACTGCTGGTATATGTTAATGGATCTAATCTACTTACTATAGCTAAAGAAAAAGATGTGCTTGATCTTAACATAGGATCTGCTCCACAATATAGATATTATAACATTGGCTTCAAGGCTAATTTTTAATAAAAAAATAAAAATACGATGAAAAAATTAATCATAATATTTTGTATAGGACTTGCTACTGTATTTACCTCGTGTGAAAATCAGTTCGACCCTGCCAGTGATAATCATCTAACATTTGATGAAGTCTTTAGAGATCCTTCATTCGCTGAAGGTCTACTAATTAATGGCTATACTAATCTGCCACAGTACTCATACTCTTCTGATGTAGCTACTGATAATGCAGTATCTAATAATAAAGATGATTCATATAGACAAATGGCTATCGGAGGTTGGACTTCTAATTATAGCCCCGTTAGTCAATGGGATCAGTGCTATAAAGCTATCCTTTATCTTAATAAGATGTTAGTAACAGTAAAGGATATTAATTGGGCTCCTATTTCTGGAGATCCATATAATAGTATGTACATAATTCGCCATACAGGTGAGGCATATGGTTTACGTGCATATTATATGTATTATTTACTTCAAGCTCACGCTGGCGTAGGAATAGACGGAAAACTCTTAGGTGTGCCTATTATTACTGATTCATACGATGGTGATATAGCTTTCGACACTCCTAGAAATACTTTCGAAGAATGTGTAAATCAAATATATTCAGATATAGAGAAAGCTGAAGAATTACTTCCTCTAGATTTTAAGAATATTACTAATGAAGATGATATGATTACTGTATGTAAAGATCTTAATGCTAGTATAGACCAATATAATTCCATATTTGGCACAAAGACGCAACAAAGAATATCATCTAGGATATTAAAAGGTTTAAAAAGTAGAGTAGCTCTTTTAGCTGCTAGTCCTGCATATAGTACAGGAACTTATGAAGATGCTGCTAAATATGCTGCAGATGTGTTAAATCTTATTGGCGGTGTCGCAGGATTAGATCCTACTGGAAATATCTATTATACTGCTAGTAATATTGATAATCTTGATGTTAATTCTTTACCTGATAAACCTGAAATACTTTGGAGAGGAAGTATTTACACTAATAGTTGGAGAGAAACAGATCAATTTCCTCCTACTCTTTATGGAAAAGGAAGAATAAATCCAACTGAAAATTTAGTCAATGCTTTCCCAGATGCTAATGGTTATCCTATAACTAGTAGTGCAAGTAATTATGATAGTAATCATCCATATGATAATAGAGACCCACGTTTATCAGAATACATTATCTATAATGGCAGTACATTCTCAGGTCATACTATTGACATAGAAAATGGAAGCGGAAATGACGCTGTAAATAGCATGGCTTATTCTACTCGCACAGGATATTATCTTCGTAAATGTCTTCGTGAAGATACTAATCTTGATCCTAATATAAATACTTCTCAAAAAACATATAATGTTTATATGAGATATACGGAAATTTTCTTGAATTATGCAGAAGCTATGAATGAAGTTTATGGCCCTGATGGTACAGGCCCTTACGGATATTCTGCACGTGATGTAATAAGAGCTATCAGACAAAGGGCAGGGATTCCTTCAGATGATCCTTATCTTAATAACGCTACAGATGAAGAATTCACAGAACTTATCAAAAATGAACGTAGGATTGAACTTTGTTTCGAGGGTTTCCGTTTCTGGGATTTACGAAGATGGAAAGAAAATCTAAATGAAACTGCAAATGGTATAACCATAAACAATGGAACAATAACAGAAAATACTGTAGAAGAACGCAATTATTCTGATTATATGTATTATGGACCTATACCTTATCAAGAGGCCTTAAAATATAATTTAACGCAAAATGCAGGCTGGTAATTAATAAATTAGAAATATTAAATATATAATAAAATGAAAAAACAATTTATAATCCCTGTTCTTATTCTCATTGCTGGAATATTTACTTCTTGCAGCAACGATGATCAGAACTTCGATGACTTTGATTATAGTACTGTCTATTTCTCTTATCAAACACCTATACGTACTATTATACTTGGTGAGGATATATATGATACAACACTTGACAATGAATATAAATGCCAGATAATGGCTACTATGGGAGGTGTATATGAGAATAAGAATGATGTTACTATAGATATATCTGTAGATAATTCAATAGTTGATAATATAACGTTTAGTGATGCTTCAGATATTAAAGTTATGCCTGATTCATATTATTCTTTGAATGATGATAAAATCATTATTCCTAAAGGAAATTTATGGGGAGGCGTAGAAGTTCAGTTAACTGATGCATTTTTCGCAGATACGGCTTCTACTCATACTACTTATGTTATACCTGTTCGTATGCTTAATGTTACAAATGCAGATTCTATTTTAAGAGGAAAATCAGATTACGATGATCCTAATCTATTCACTTCTAGTGATTGGACAGTAGAGCCAAAAGACTATACTTTATACGCTATTAAATATATAAATAAATATACAGGTCACTATTTAAGAAGAGGTGTTGATAATATTACGGGAGATACTGGCAATACAGATCTTGATACTTCATATATTTATCACGCTGAATTTGTAGAAAAAGATGAAGTTGTAGAAACATCTACTAAATCTCTAAAGATTATTAATTTACCTATAACAGTAACTAATAAAATAGGAGAACAGAATATTTATACTTTAAAAATAATGTTTGATGATGATGATAATTGTACTATAACTGCTCCTGATGAAGCTAGCTACTCTATTTCTGGAAATGGAAAATACGTAGTAGATGGCGATAGTTGGGGAAATGAGCCAAAAGATGCATTATATTTAAATTATAATATAGATAACGGTAGTGTTACTCATGCTTGTACTGACACTTTAGTAATTAGAGATCGTGGAGTCTCATTCGAAACCTTCGATGCTATTTTAAAAGAACAATAATCTAAAATTAAAAATCTAAAGATGAAATCTAATATATATATTATTATAGCTATTTTATCTGGCGTTCTATTCGTTTCCTGCGAAGATGTTCGCAATGATAATCTAAACTATGAATTAAATATCTCTAATAGTGATACTGCCACTTATGCTAGTATATTAAGACAGTATAGCTATCTAAAAGACT
>JBAYDV010000133.1:0-4319 GCA_041668045.1 Bacteroidales bacterium
AAATGGAAGTTCGTGAACTTCTTAGTTTCTATGACTTTGATGGTGACAATGCTCCTATCATAGCAGGTTCAGCATTAGGTGCTCTTAACGGAGATCCACAATATGTTGCAAAAGTTATGGAACTTATGGATGCTGTTGATAATTACATCCCAGTTCCAAAAAGAGATAATGAAAAACCATTCATTATGCCAGTAGAGGATATCTTCTCAATTACAGGTCGTGGTACAGTAGCTACAGGTCGTATTGAAGCAGGTATTGTTAAAGTTGGTGATGAAGTAGAGATCGTAGGTCTTGGTGAAACTCCAAAAAAATCTACAGTTACAGGAGTTGAGATGTTCCGTAAGATTCTTGACGAAGGTGAAGCTGGAGATAACGTAGGTTTACTTCTTCGTGGTATAGATAAAAAAGAAATTAAGAGAGGTCAAGTAATAGCCCATCCAGGTCTTATTCATCCTCACAAATCTTTCGAAGCTGCAATTTATGTATTGAAGAAAGATGAAGGTGGCCGTCACACTGCATTCCATAATAATTATCGTCCTCAATTCTTCATCCGTACTCTAGATATTACTGGTGAGATCAAACTTCCAGAAGGAGTTGATATGGTAATGCCTGGTGATAACGTTAAAATCACTGTTGATTTACTTTACCCAGTAGCACTTAACGAAGGTCTTCGTTTCGCTATCCGTGAAGGTGGTCGTACAGTTGGTTCTGGACAGGTTACTAAAGTTTTAGACTAATTTCTATAAAATAGAAAAACAATATTTAAAACGTTTCCTTGTTGCATCTGCATCACCGAAACGTTTTATAATAGGGACATAGTTCAAGGGTAGAATAGTGGTCTCCAAAACCATTGATGGGCGTTCGAATCGCTCTGTCCCTGCTAATTATAAATAGTTACGTATTTATAATTTAATAATTTTGATAGAAAAGTGGCTTCCAAACTTCATCTATCGGATAAATTAAAAAAAATGAGCAAAACATCAGTTTACTTAAAAGAGTCTTACACTGAGTTGACTAAAAAAGTTAGTTGGCCTACATGGGCACAGTTAACAAACTCAGCAGGAGTAGTTATGGTAGCATCCGTTATCCTAGCTGCGGTCATATTTTTAATGGACATATCGTTCAGAAACATTATGACTTCTATTTACCAATTATTTTAATAAATTTTATTAGTCATGAGTGAGAAAAAATGGTACGTTATTAGAGCTGCCGGCGGTAAGGAGAAGAAGGCTAAAGAATATATTGAGAACGAAGTTAAAAGACTCCATCTCGACGAATATGTTTCACAAGTACTAATTCCTACTGAGAAGATTTTTCAAGTTAGAAACGGAAAGAAAATAAGTACAGAAAGAAATTATCTTCCTGGCTATATTCTTATTGAAGCAGATCTAATTGGAGAACTTCAACATGTCATTCGCAACATCCCTAATGTATCAGGATTTTTAACAGAACGATTATCTAAAGAGAAGGAACCAATTCCATTAAGGCAGTCTGAAGTTAACAGAATTCTTGGAAAAGTAGATGAACTACTTGAACAAGAAGAAGAAAACATCACTCCTTTCGTAGTTGGCGAACCTGTTAAAATAGTAGATGGACCATTCAACGGTTTTGACGGAACTATTGATGAAATTCTTGAAGACAAGAAGAAACTCAAAATTATGGTCAAAATTTTTGGAAGAAAGACTTTATTAGAACTAAATTTTGTTCAAGTAACAAAAGAATAATTAAAAAAACATTATGGCTAAAGAAGTTGCCGGATTTATTAAATTGCAGATTAAAGGTGGAGCAGCCAATCCATCACCTCCAGTAGGACCAGCACTTGGTTCTAAGGGTGTGAATATCATGGATTTCTGCAAGCAATTTAATGGACGTACCCAAGAAAAAGCAGGCAAAGTTTTACCAGTCATTATCACTGTATTTAGTGATAAATCTTTTTCATTTGTTATTAAGGAACCACCTGTAGCTGTCCAACTTAAAGAGATTGCTAAAATAAAAAGTGGATCACCAGAACCAAATAGAAAGAAAGTAGCTGCCATTACTTGGGATCAAGTAAAGGAAATCGCTACTGGTAAAATGGCTGACTTAAATGCTTTTACTGTGAAATCTGCCATGAAAATGGTAGCTGGAACAGCCAGAAGTATGGGTATTACTATTAAAGGAACGTTTCCCGCCGATGTAAATTAATCACACGCTATGAGTAAATTAACAAAAAACCGTAAAGTAGCTGTAGAGAAAGTTGATCCTAAGAAGGACTACAAATTAAAAGAAGCATGCGAAATAGTAAAAGAAATGACTTATACTAAATTCGATGCATCTGTAGATTTGGCTGTTCGTCTTGGAGTTGATCCTCGAAAAGCTAATCAAATGGTACGTGGCGTTGTGACTCTTCCACACGGAACAGGAAAAGTAACTCGCGTACTAGTATTATGTACACCCGATAAAGAGGACGAAGCTAAAGAAGCTGGAGCTGACTTTGTAGGGTTAGATGAATATATCGATAAAATTAAAGGCGGTTGGACTGATGTAGATGTAGTTATATGTACACCATCTGTCATGGGTAAAGTAGGTCCTATAGGACGTATTTTAGGTCCAAGAGGTCTTATGCCAAACCCTAAAACAGGAACAGTAACTATGGAAGTAGGAAAAGCTGTAACTGAAGTAAAGGGCGGTAAGATAGATTTCAGAGTTGACAAATCAGGTATTATTCATTCAAGTATTGGAAAAGCTTCTTTTGAAGCACAAGCACTTGCTGAAAATGCACTTGAATTTCTCAACACTATTGTAAAGCTAAAACCACAGACTCTTAAAGGTAGTTATATAAAAAGTATATCACTTTCTTCAACAATGAGTCCAGGGGTTTCAATTGATACTAAATCTTTCAGTGCTGCTGAAGAATAATTTATGTAATTATGAGAAAAGAGGAAAAAGCACAAGTTATTGAAGGATTCGAAGCTGTTTTAGAACAGACCCCGGATTTCTACATTGCAGACATTTCAGGTTTAAACGCAGATGATACATCTTCATTACGCCGTGCCTGTTTTGAGAAAGATATCAAACTAGTTGTTGTAAAAAACACACTATTTAGAAAAGCCCTTCAGAATAAAGAAAATGAAGAGATAGCAAATTTATACCCTACTCTAGTAGGTCCATCTGCTATTATGTTCACTACTGTACCTAATGCACCAGCTAAATTAATAAAAGAGTTTGGCGCTAAAACAGGTAAACCTGCATTAAAAGCAGCTTACTTACAGGAATGTTCATATATAGGTGAAGATAAGTTAGCTACTTTAATTAGTATAAAATCTAAAGAAGAGCTTATCGGTGACGTTATTGGTTTATTACAATCACCTGTTAAAAATGTTATATCTGGACTTAAAGCAAATAGTGCAGATTTAGTAGCAGGACTTGTAAAGACTTTATCAGAAAAAGAATAAAAATTAGTAAAAACAATAAAAAGAAAAAAAAGATCATGGCAGATATTAAAAAACTTGCTGAGGAATTAGTTAATTTAACTGTTAAAGAAGTTCAGGAATTAGCTGACGTTCTTAAAGAAGAATATGGTATTGAACCAGCAGCTGCTGCTGCTGTTGCAGTTGCCGCTCCAGGTGCTGAAGCTGCTGCTGCTGCAGAACAAACTGAATTTGATGTAATTCTTAAATCAGCAGGACAAGCTAAACTTAAAGTAGTTAAAGCTGTTAAAGAATTAACAGGTCTTGGCCTTAAAGAATCAAAAGAATTAGTTGATGGTGCACCAAAAGCTATCAAAGAGAAAGTTTCTAAAGCAGAAGCTGATCAATTAAAAGCAGGACTTGAAGAAGCAGGCGGAGAAGTTGAAATCAAATAAACTTACTCACTCCCGTTTCTAAGGGAATAATCACAGGTTTAGAGTCGCTTTAGACTCTAAGCCTTTTTGTTGTTTTTTTAAGTTTATTTTCAACCAATCCAATTATAATGTCGCAAAAAATTAATAATCAGCGGATTACATTCGCGACCACAAAGGCTAAACTAGATTATCCAGATTTTTTGGAAATCCAATTAAAATCGTTTAAAGACTTTTTTCAATTAGAGACCACTGCAGAAAATCGTAAAAGTGAAGGACTGTACAAAGTTTTTCAAGAAATATTTCCTATTACAGATACTAGGAATAATTTTGTCTTGGAATTCATCGATTATTTTATTGATCCTTCCAGATACTCTATTGAAGAATGCCTTGACAGAGGGTTGACCTACAGTGTTCCTCTGAAAGCTAAACTCAAACTTTACTGTACAGACCCAGAGCACGAAGATTTCGATACAACTATTCAGGATGTATATTTAGG
>JBAYDV010000134.1:0-4310 GCA_041668045.1 Bacteroidales bacterium
AAGGATCGACCTAGGGCAAAACTAATAACTGGGGCTAAGTCGTAACAAGGTAGCCGTACCGGAAGGTGTGGCTGGAACACCTCCTTTTTGGAGCAGAATGACTAAAATGGTTGGAGGTTATATATTTTTAGAATTTTACTCTTTTTATAATGCTATTTATTATACAGTCCCGTAGCTCAGTTGGTTAGAGCACTACACTGATAATGTAGGGGTCAGCGGTTCAAGTCCGCTCGGGACTACTTGAAAAGTAGTCCTACTATTATCAAAAAAGGGGACTGATCCAATGGGGGTATAGCTCAGTTGGCTAGAGCACCTGCTTTGCAAGCAGGGGGTCGTCGGTTCGACTCCGACTATCTCCACTGAAAACAGCAATATTAATTTATTGCTGTTTTTTTTTATATATATGCGTAATATGTTATTACTTTTTTTATAACTTTGTTAACATAATTATTAACAATAACCTAAAAGAATAATTTATGCTAACTAACATTTTCTGGATAATACCGCTTTCTGCGGTAATCGCTCTCTTATTCGCCTATCGCTTTTATGTAAATATGAAAAAAGAAAGCGAAGGTAACGACAGAATGAAAACTATCGCGGCACATGTTCGAAAAGGAGCTATGTCGTATTTAAGACAACAATATAAACTCGTTGCTATCGTGTTTATGTGTATGGTCGTAGTTTTCTCAATAATGGCATTCGGATTTGACCTGCAAAACCATTGGGTTCCAATAGCATTTTTAACAGGAGGTTTTTTCTCTGCCTTATCTGGTTATCTAGGAATGAAAACTGCCACTTATGCTTCTGGTAGAACTGCCAACGCAGCGATAACTTCTTTAAATAAAGGATTAAAAATAGCCTTTAGAAGCGGTGCAGTAATGGGATTAACAGTAGTAGGATTAGTACTTGTAGATGTATCTGTATGGTATCTAATACTGCACTTCGCTATAAAAGGAGATCCTGATTCTACTCAAAAATTAATGATTATAACTACTACGATGTTGACATTTGGCATGGGTGCTTCGACACAAGCTTTATTCGCACGTGTTGGAGGAGGTATTTATACTAAAGCTGCAGACGTAGGTGCTGATTTAGTAGGCAAGGTAGAAGCTGGTATTCCTGAGGATGATCCTCGTAATCCTGCAACAATCGCTGATAATGTAGGTGATAATGTAGGTGACGTCGCTGGTATGGGGGCAGATTTATACGAATCATATGCAGGTGCTATATTAGCCACAGCAGCCCTAGGAGCTTCAGCTTTTGCAAGTTTGGGTGTCAATTTTCAATACAGAGCAGTAATAGCACCTATGCTAATATCTGCTATAGGTGTAATACTATCAGTAATAGGTATTTATGCGGTAAATACGAAAGAAGATGCCGATTTAAAGACATTGATGAAATCGCTAAACAGGGGAGTGAATTTAAGTGCTGTTATGACAGGTTTATTCGCATTTATAATATTATATTTTCTAAAAGTACCTCATTTCGTGAATCTTGGTTTCTGTGTCGTTACTGGATTATTAGTCGGCATTATTATAGGAAAATCTACAGAATATTATACATCACATTCATTTAAACCAACTCAGAATTTAGCTAGCAAGGGACAGACAGGTTCAGCTACAGTGATAATCGGAGGAGTTGGTTTAGGTATGATTTCTACGGCAATACCAGTAGTCACTATCGTGGTTGGTATATTAGCTTCATATCTTTTAGCAGCTCGTGGTGACTTTAGCAATGCTGGTATGGGACTTTACGGCATCAGCATAGCTGCTGTCGGTATGCTTTCTACATTAGGTATTACTTTAGCTACAGATGCCTATGGCCCTATAGCAGATAATGCAGGAGGAAATGCAGAGATGAGTAAATTAGGTGATACGGTAAGAAAGAGAACAGATGCTCTTGATTCTTTAGGAAATACTACAGCCGCTACAGGTAAAGGTTTCGCAATAGGTTCTGCAGCATTAACTGCATTGGCTCTTCTAGCTTCTTATATTGAAGAAATAAAGATAGGTTTAATACGTATTGGAGAAATGACTATCACAGTAGGAGACCAAGTAATCGATACTGCTAAAGCGACGTTTACTGATTTTATGTCTTATTATGATGTGACTTTGATGAATCCAAAAGTTTTATGTGGAATGTTTATAGGTTCTATGATGGCTTTCGTGTTCTGTGGTCTTACTATGAATGCTGTGGGACGAGCAGCATCTAAGATGGTGGAAGAAGTGCGTAGGCAGTTCAGGACGATTAAAGGTATATTAGAAGGCACGGCAGAGCCTGATTATGGTCGTTGTGTGGAGATTTCAACAAAAGCTGCTCAACGTGAGATGTTGTGGCCAGCTCTTTTAGCTATAATAGTTCCTATATTGACAGGAGTTATACTAGGTGTCGCAGGTGTTTTAGGATTGCTTTCAGGTGCATTAGCTAGTGGATTTATCTTGGCTATATTCATGGCCAATAGTGGTGGCGCATGGGATAATGCTAAGAAGTATATAGAAGAGGGCCATTATGGTGGAAAAGGATCTGATGCTCACAAAGCATCTATTACAGGTGATACAGTAGGTGATCCTTTCAAAGATACATCTGGACCAAGTTTAAATATTTTGATCAAACTTATGAGTATGATTTCTATAGTAATGGCTGGATTAACTATTACTATTCATCTTTTATAATATATAATACTTATAAAATAGCAGCTAAGCCTACGCCAAGGTAATTTCCTATGGCGTAGCCTATTATACCTATTGATATACCTATTACCACTGCATTTTTATTATGCATTTTATCAGCTATCATAGGCACAAATAATGGGGAATTGATTAGTGCGACTGATGTTATAATAGTGGTGTCTGAATTGATTTTAAATATTTTAGAAAGGATTAATTGTATTATAAGTGAACCAAAGATGGCATAGGTTATATAGAGTAAGAACCATATTCCTTCTGAAAAATTAATCTCACGAATATTTACCATAGTAGATATAACGAGCGAGAATATTAGTACTAAGTACATACCGGCATCATAGCTTTTTTCGGCTTTTCTTACTGATTCAGAAAAAGAAGCTGCTATGGCTAATGTGGTAAGTGATAGCATAATAATAATCATATTTATTTTACCTTTGATTAGGAATGATAGTCCTACACTTATTATTACTATAAGAAGTGATAGTCCAAATGCTTTAAGTGTTTTTGGAAAATGTTGTCTGGTAAATATATTATGATAATCGCTGTCTTTTTCATAAATCTCATTCGACTCTCCAAGTTTAGTCTTAGATTCTGGAAAGCTGTATAGTTTCTGTGCTATCCTTTTGGATTTATATGGAAGTATCCACCTGAATAACTTAATACCTATCGACATTAGAAATATAAGGTAGATGAAACTGACTATCATATCGAAAGAGTTGATTATTAGATAATTAGTCTCACTTACACCTAGCATCATTTTTAGTGCGGCTAGGTTAGGTGTGCCTCCAGTATAAACTCCTACTAGCAGGCCTGAAATATTTTTGAAGTTTTCTATTCCTGCGAGAGGTTGGAATAAGAAATATCCTGATGTGATGGCTGCTATCATCGCTACAATTCCAAAAATTAAGGATAAAACGGCTGACCTTAGTGGCAAATGTTTAAAATCACATGAGAATAAAATTAAAGGCATCGCTAATGGTATCGTAGCAGATGAGATAATATCTTGTACTGAAAATAATTTAGAAGAAAATGCTTCGAATGGGAAAATAGCTAGATTAGACAATAGTATTCCGACGATATAAATAGTTAGAATTGGCCCTATACTTTTGAATAATTTTACTTTTTCACAGAGTTTAATTATAACTGCTGGGAAAAATATATAAAATATGATTGATAATATTATTAGGTAGGTCATGTATGTTTTTATGTACAAGTGAAGTGCAAATGTAAGAATATTATATAAAATTTCGTAACTTTGCGCGATATAATAACTTATATGTGTACCGAGATTAAAACTATATTCCTTCCAAATATCGTATCTACTAAGATTCTTAGAGAAGCGATATCGTCTGTTACGTCTAATTTTTTCATATTATCGACTAAAAGAGATGTGGTCTATGGAAAACATATGTCGTCGCGCTTTGTGCAAATAGCTGATATTTATGATGCAAATTTCTTGTATTCAGATCATTATATTATTAAGGGCAATGGCGATTCGTGTGAGTCTTCATCAGGTATTATAGAAGCAGCTCCCGTAATAGATTATCAGAAAGGTAGTCTGCGTGATGACTTCGATTTCGGAGCTGTCCGTTTTTTTCGTACTGATGTAGTGAGGAGGATAGTAGG
>JBAYDV010000135.1:0-4240 GCA_041668045.1 Bacteroidales bacterium
ATCACATATATCACAAATTCCAGCATTACTGTTATTACAGAAGCTGGGATATACTTATTTGACACCTGATGAAGCAATGGATTTACGTGGTGGCAAAACAACAAATGTACTACTGGAACCAATACTGAGGGAACAGTTGAAGAAAATAAATTCAGAGGTACAGGTGAGCGGGAATAAGACGACATTTTTTTCTACACAGAATATAGAGAATGGAATAGTTGCAATGCGCAATATTGCCATGGATGAAGGTTATATCTCAGCTAATGAAACTGTTTATAATCTATTGACGTATGGAAAAACACTTGAACAAAGTGTAGATGGTGATAAAAAAAGCTATAATCTGCAATATATAGATTGGAAACATATAGAGAGAAATGTTTTTCATGTTACAGAAGAGTTTTCAGTTAGCCGGGCAGGAATGACTGAAACATATAGACCTGATATCGTATTATTTGTCAATGGTATTCCTTTGGTAGTAATAGAATGTAAAAGACCTGATATTAAAGATTCTTTAGAACAAGCTATTTCTCAACATCTAAGAAATCAAAAAGAAGATGGTATCCGTAGTTTATATCAATATTCAGCCTTACTTCTGAGTCTTGCTACAGCATCTGCTTCATATAGTACGACAGGTACTCCTGAAAAATTTTGGTCAAAATGGAGAGAACAATTTGCTTCAAGAGAGGAAGAAAAACAATATAAATTAGATTTATCTAATCTTGTTAACAAGCCTTTAAACACAGAAGATTGGAACAAGCTTTTTGTTTCACAATATAAATATGTAGAAAATTATTTCAAACATCAGAGAGAAATTGAAATTTTTCCGTCAATTCAAGATGAATATCTATATTGTTTATGTCGTCCAGAGCGATTACTCGATCTTATTTTCAGTTTTACGCTTTATGATAATGGAGTGAAAAAAATAGCTAGATACCAGCAATTTTTTGCTGTGAAAAAAACTATGGAACGTATTCAATATATAGAAAATGGTAAGAGAAAAGGTGGAGTTATATGGCATACACAGGGTAGTGGAAAATCATTGACTATGGTAATATTGGCTCAAGCTATTGCTTTGGATAAATCAATAAAGAATCCTAAAATTATTTTAGTAACCGATAGAACGGATCTTGATAGGCAGATAACAAATACATTTAGAAAATGTGGAACATTGGTTTTAAATGCTAAAACAGGTTCTAATTTGGTAACATTATTAGAAAACACGTCTGATGCTGTAATTACTACTATTATTCATAAATTTAATACTGCAGTTAATCGTATAAAAAAGCCATTAGAGAATCCTAATATATTTATCTTAGTAGATGAGGCGCATCGTAGTCAATATGGAAAAATGTATGTGAGAATGAAATTAACACTTCCTAATGCGTGTTGTATAGCGATGACAGGTACTCCACTAATGAAGAAAGATAAAGATACTGTACATACTTTTGGAGATATGATACGCCCTGTATATACAGTGGAACAAGCTGTTAAAGATAAAACAGTAGTTCCTTTATTATATGAAGGACGTATCGTACCACAATCAGTTCATGAAAAAGTTATAGATACTTATTTTGATAGAATCTGTGAACCTTTGACGGAATATCAACAAGCTGATATGAAAAGAAAGTTTAGTCGTGCAGATCAATTAAATAAGGCTGAACAAAGAATATATACTATAGCATGGGATATTTCAATACATTTTAGAGATAATTGGAAGGAGACAAAATTTAAAGGACAGTTGGTTTGTTCTAAAAAACGTATTGCTATAAAGTATAAAGATTTCTTTGATGAAATTGGTATGGTTTCCACAGAGGTTCTTGTTACTTCACCTGATGATAGGGAAGGAGAAGATACAGCTTATGGAACTACAAGTAATATAGAAAAAGCTTTCTGGAAGAAAATGATGGATGAGCATGGTACTCCGAAAAAATATGAAGAGAATCTTATAAATCGTTTCAAAAATGATAAAGAACCTGAAATCATCATTGTCGTAGATAAGTTACTAACAGGTTTTGATGAACCAAAAAATGTAGTAATGTATCTTGATCGTAAGTTAACAGATCATACATTATTACAGGCCGTCGCTCGTGTAAATAGAGTTTGTGATGATAAAGAATTTGGATATATAATAGATTATTCGGGTGTATTAGATAATCTAAATAAAGCTTTGGAATTGTATGCAGATTATGATCAAGAAGAAGCTTCTGATATTAAAAATACTATGACAGATATTAGAAAAGAGATTGCAAAATTGCCTCAGCTCTATTCTAATTTATGGGATATATTTAAAAATATTTCTAATAAACGTGATTTGGAATCTTATGAACAATTATTACGTCAAGAGGATATACGTCAAAATTTTTATGAACAATTAACTAATTATTCACGGTGTTTAAAGATGGCTCTTTCTTCTGTTATTTTTTATAAAGAAAATAACAGTGAAGAAATTAAAAAATATAGTGATGATTTGTCTTTTTTTCTAAAATTAAGATGTTCTGTCCAAAAACGATATTCTGATACTATTAATTATAAACAATATGAAGGACAAATTCAAAAACTTATCGATACACACATAGAGAGTGGAGAAGTGAAGACAATAACTAAATTAGTTAATATCTTTGATAAAGAAAATTTCCAGAAAGAAGTAGAAAAAATAATAGGCAAAGCTGCAAAAGCTGATACAATTGCTTCAAGAACAGCTAAATACATCAATGAAAATATGGATACAGATCCAGCTTTTTACAAGAAATTTTCAGAGATGCTGAAAAAAACTATCGAAGATTATGAACAGAAACGGATAGATGAAACAGAATATCTTGAAGAAATACTAAAACATAAAGACAAAGTTTTAGCTCATACAGATGATGAAATTCCAGAAGTGATTAGTCATAATAATGTTGAAAAAGCGTTTTTTGGTCTTTGTCTAGAAACTTATAAATCTTTATCAGAAAATAACGTAAATAAATGTAAGCAGATGTCATTAGAAACATCATTGGCTTTTGATTCAATTATTAAACCAAAAATAATAGTAGATTGGCAGACTAATTCTACATTAATTGGAAAAATGCAGATAGACATGGAAGATTTCTTAATTGATGAAATTAAAACTAAATATGACATCTCTTTATCTTTTGATAATATTGATGATATTATCAAAAGTTGTATAAATGTCGCTAAATTGTGGTATAAATAATGGCTAATTTTATTACGTACGGATCTACTCAAATAGCTTTTACTATTCAATACTCAAATAGAAAGACTATGACTATCGTCGTACAGCCTAATGGAGAAATATTGGCGAAAGTTCCTGAAAATACGTCTTTTGAAAAAATAAAAGAAAAAATTCATAAACGGGCTTCTTGGATTATAAAACAACAGTTTTTTTTTAAGTCTTTTGGTGAAAGAACGCCAGAAAGAAGATTTATAAGTGGTGAATCTCATTTGTATTTAGGTCGTCGTTATTTGCTTCATGTGGAAGAGGGAAAGCCTGATAGTATAAAATATAAAGGCCGTTATTTTGAGATAACTTGTTCTCCAAAAGTTAAGGCAAAAGAACTAATGAACGAATGGTATCGTATTCATGCAAAAATAAAATTTGCTGAGATATCAAAGCCCATTATTCAGAATTTTATAAAATATAATGTTGAACCGACTGAAATATATATTCAAGAAATGAACAATCGTTGGGGTAGTTGTACTAATAGAGGTAAAGTAATTCTTAATCCTGAGCTTATAAAAGCTCCACGTCCATGTATTGAATACGTAATTACTCATGAATTAACTCACCTAGTTCATAGAAATCATAATAAGAATTTTTATGATTTATTATCTAACGAAATGCCAGATTGGGAAAAATGGAAAAATAAACTAGAGCAAATAATGATATAAATATTAAAATATTTATGATAAAGATCAAGAAATGGGTGTGTTTTCTTGACATGTCAAATTAAATTAGATGCTTCATATTTAATTCTTAAATGTATGGTTATGGGAAAAATCACTTCAAAAGGTCAAATATTGCATAGATAAATGTATAAAATACTATTTAGTGCACAAAATTCTACTATGGCTGGAGATTGTGCTTGCGTGCTTGAATCGCTGCATATACTCCATGCTAGCATTTCCATGTCAGCCGTCTGTACCAGCTATTTTTGGTCCAGTAGCCGTACATTCAGTTACTTTTTCACAAAAAAATGACACTTGTTATATTTTTAGATTTGTAAGTATCACATTTACAAGA
>JBAYDV010000136.1:0-4183 GCA_041668045.1 Bacteroidales bacterium
GTGGTACTTTTTTTAAACGGCTATTTTAGCATATAACTCATTGTATATCTGTATTTTACAGCGAATTTAGAGCGTTTTAAAAAGTGACCACCACTGTTTTTCTATGCAGTGGTGGTACTTTTTTTAAACGGCTATTTTAGCATATAACTTATTGTATATCTGTAACTTACAGCGATTTTAGAGCATTTTAAAAAGTGACCACCACAACGGTGACACCTCCATCAAGCACTTCAGAAAACATTGCCCTGTTATTTCAAACTCTGTTTTGATCTCAACAAGCTCATAACTCCCTCTAGATTAATATCAAGAAATAATAAAATTTGTATAAGAAAATGGCAGCATGTTTAATAATCCCTTGTTAAACTTCGATATTCCACCTTCACTGCCACTTCTTATACAAATACAACTCATATTCTTAAACTAAATTATTACTTTAATCACATACATACAAAGTACTTGGCCCTAACAAATACTCTTAACACCCTAAAATCTATTTTATAATTTACTTTTTTCAAGAAATAGAAATAAAAATCAAATATAACTATCTTAGTAGAAAATATCAATATATTTAACATCTTTTTATGGCAATGTAGCCTGCTCGCTCATTTTTTGCTCACACTCCTACCGTCGTGCCACGCGAAAAAATATTGCTCGCAGGGCAAAAAAAATCTCCCAGCAAATTAATGCTAGGAGATAATAAATCAAACAATCGAATACGGGACATAAAGCCCCTGTTTATTCTTGAACGCACCTAACCGAAAAGCCGTACGCCCGATAGTTGTTGCCCGCCGGATACACGTTACTGCTGTCGAAGACCAGGTTGTACCCATTGCTGCCACTAGGCGACCCAGACCAATAGCCAACGAGGCTAGCCACGCTTTGGAGAGCCCCGCTACTGCTGTTCCGATAGCCTGCAGCCGGATAAAAAGACCCATCAGTATATGTACGTCCATGATCTGTAGCATTCCAAGAAAATGTACTCGTTGTAAATGCTGTCCAAGGAGATGCTAAACCCTTCCAAGTTGGAACACGCCAACCCGCAGGAGAAGGATCAAACATCGTTTTTACAGCTGAAACACTTAAAGTTTTATCTGCTCCGCCCCAAAAGGCATCGTTAGAGGTAGAACACCAATCACCTCTATTTGTATAAAAAGTTGATGGATTTAAAATAGCATTAGCTAAACTAGAAGGACCGGTGGCAGTAGTAACAGTTCCTAAATTTAGAATCAGCATCCAATAAAGAAAGTGTAAAAGATGATATTTTATTCACATACTCACCCGTAGAATTGGCAACACTATAATCATATTCAGTAGGGAAAAGATCATTATTCGATCTGACAACAACTTTAGTAATTTGCATCTCTTCTGATGGCTTTGTGATATTCACATCAATAAGAGTCATTAAATTACTTAAAGTAACATTATCTAAATGCTCCGTTGAAGTTTGATTTTCGATTGTGCCGATTTTATAATCATACTTATCCGTCATCTCAGGATCTAAAACATTTTCTGCATCATATTTCTGAATTTGATTACATGGCAATGTTAATTTTAGAGTAGATGTACCTTCATCATAAGTACTAGTAGATTTAGCTTCACTTGAGCTAGCATCCATAGTATTAACAGGATACACTATATAAAAATTAAAAGCTGAATTCCAATCATCAATTGTTCCAGTAAAAGATGCATTATTAGTATAGGTATCTTGCTCTGCTATATCAAAAGTAGTACTGCTTAAAGATGTACCACCAGTCAGTCCATCATAAACTTGCAGTTTATCCCCTGAGCACCACGTAAAAGTCTTTCCATTTAATTCACCTTTAGTAGTAGGGGGATTTATAGTAGCTCCAAGTGTTAGATTGCCTGTTGAAGGATTGGTTTCTTCACTTTTCTGACAAGACGTCAAGGACGTAGATAATCCTATTACAGCTAAGATAATAGAGCATAGCTGCATCTGTTTGAATGTTTTCATTTTGTTTATTAAGAGTAGTTGTAATTTGAAGAATAAAGGAAATATTTTTAAAAATGTTTATAGATAATACATAAAAAAAACATCATATATTTAAATACTATTTCTAGTAATCAAACATATAATGTCAATTTTTCCTTTATAAAAAGAACTTACGAATATAACAAAACTTAAGCAGATTATACTATTAAATGGCCCAATAGCATAAATATCTATTCCAAAAGTAAATATACGTTTAATCTCAAGCACTTTATATTTTTATATGGCAATAATGTAGCAGGTTTCTTCTTTAACACCCACAGCTCCACCTTCTCTTCAGAACGCCAAGGTGTATCTCTTTTTGTTTTATTTTCTGCATTTTATTATATACATTCCATTTTAGAACTAATGATTTTTTTATATTGTTCCTTCATTTCTTCTGGCAAAAATGATATATCTATAAATTCAAACCATTTATCTATTACTTTATTAAACTTATTAAATAGGTTTTGGATTACCTTGTCATCCAAACCAGACGAACGCATAGACTTTTCAAAATCACTACGCTTAATTTTTCGTTTTTTTCCATTTAAAGTCAATGCTAATTCTTCCGTATCCTCTGGCATTACAAGAGCTGTAGAAAGCATATCATAACAAGGAGTAAGTAAATAATAATTTTTGCTAGTGCTATACAAAGAGAAGTTCTTCAAGTGCATATCAGCATTGCCTGTTATCCATGAAAAAACTACCTGCTCCCAGAAATTTACCAAATCAAGTTTAGGAGCAGAAGAATATTTTAGAATATTTTTAGCTATCTGTTCATATGAACCTTTGTATTTATATTCTGTTAATCGTTCAGAAATTTGACACATATCTTCCATAGCATATTTTTCACCTTTTGCACCTCTGTCTATGCGTTTAGTAATATATGCAAATTCTCCATCTTTAAATCTAATCAAAGAGTGAGGAACAGTTCTTATTTTAGCTAACTCTGCTAAATGCATTGTCAAATCTTCCACTTCTGGTAAATGCATAAAAGCTTCAGTTTGAGGTTTAAGAATATAACGCCCCCACAAACCCTCTATTGTGAAACGTTTAGGTTCATTCTTTTTAGAACTTATGTCAAGTGATAATTTGGCTTGAACACCTGTAAGTGTAGTTTGTGAACGAATTATTTGTTCAGCTAATTTAGTAATATCTGATTTTATATATGGCAATAGAGGAACATTAATGCTTCCAAATATCTTTTTAGCGCATTTAGGATGAAAATCTAATGTATCATCTTCGATCTGTTGATAACAATATAAGCACTTTCCCATAATTAATATTCATTTATAATAGGTATAACACTCACAGAACCAATACAATCCTTGCAACAAGCCAATAGTAAAGACATACGATCATTACGATTGATTTTCCAACTATTCTCAGCAATATCCAAAAGCCATCCTTCGGGAATCAGTCCATCAAAGAAAGGGAAAAGCACTTTATCAGTATAAGGTTTATTCGTTAAAGGTAAGGTCAAACTTATAGCTTCAGCATTATCCGATGCTAAATACTTATCATTATATTGAAAAGTAAAACCATTTTCATCTTCAATAAGAATACCGGCCAACTGATTATGATTATATATTTCAGCTTTTTTCATTATTGATTAATTCTTTGCATAGTAACTACTCCAAGTTCAGATCCAAATAAATTAAGAACTTGATTAACTTTATCCATTCTTAAAGTCTGTTTACCTTGTTCCAGTTCGCGAACAAAGCGAAGTCCTACTCCAGATTTCTCAGAAAGTTCTATTTGAGTCAACGAATGTTTCTTACGCATTTGTTTAACGTATCGTGATAATGAATTGTATTCCATAGAATGTATTATTATACCCTTTAAGGTACAAAGATAGTGTAAATAATTAATATTATACCTATTAGGGTATAAAAAGATAGATTATAAGATATAATATACCTTATCGGGTATAATATATAAACTTCCGATGATGTAGATATTAAGCACCTTTCATATTTTTATAATCAAAAAACTCGCGAGGGTGCTGACGACCTAATGCCGCAGCAATTTTACCTCCATACAATAATGAAACACGCAAGACTATTGCTCACAAGGCCAAAATATTAGGCAAAAAAATATCCAAACATAAAATACAAAAGAGTAAATGTTGTGGTGGTACTTTTTTTAAACGGCTATTTTAGCATATAACTCATTGTATATCTGTATTTTACA
>JBAYDV010000137.1:0-4154 GCA_041668045.1 Bacteroidales bacterium
GTAAGACTAAGCTATGAGAATAAAGGATGGTTCGCATCATTAAGTAATCAATATGTTAGCAAACAATATTTAACTAATAGTGAACAAGAAGATCTTACTATCGATCCTTATAATGTGATGAATTTTAATTTGAATTATTCCTTTAAACTAAACTTCGTAAAGAAAGTTACAGTTGGTTTTACCATATATAATTTACTAGACGAAGAATATGAAAATAATGGATGGGGTTATAGCTCTTACAAAGTAAAGGATGGAAAAAATGTGCGATGTAATGATAATGGATTATCAGCCCAAGCCGGGATTCACTTCATGGGACATATTGCACTTAAATTTTAATATTTAAGATGAATTTATTAGAATTATTTGGTGTAATCATCGGATTATTATACTTATACTTTGAATATAAAGGTAGCATATATTTATGGGTAGTAAGTATAATAATGCCGGTAATATATATTAAAGTATATCATGATGCAGGTCTTTATGCAGATATGGGCTGTAATATTTACTATTTATTGGCCAGTTTTTATGGACTAGCAGTATGGATGTTTGCAGGGCGAAAGATTAAAAAGTCAGGGAAAGATAAGCATAAACCAAAAAAAGAACTAAAGATAACCCACGTACCGGTAAAATCTTGGTTTCCGCAAGCACTAATTTCGATAGTTGTGTTTTTTATAATGACCTATGTCCTAAAGACTTATACTAACAGCACTGTCCCATACTTGGATAGTTTTACGACCACTTTAAGTATTATTGGCATGTGGCAGCTCGCACGCAAATATATCGAGCAATGGTTTACCTGGATAGCGGTAGATGCTGTAAGTGTTGGTCTATATTGTTATAAAGGGCTATATTTGACCGCATTTTTGTATCTTGTATATACACTAATAGCAGTTGCCGGTTATTTTAAATGGCAGAGAATGATGAAAAAAGAATTACTATCATGTTAAAAAAACATTTTGATGCGGTTATTATAGGCAATGGTTCTTTCCCAAAGTCTGCAAGAGTTCGCAGTCTTATAGATAAAATCAAGGTCCGTGTTTGCTGCGATGGGGGAGCAAACACATTTATCGCAGAAGGTTACCAGCCGACTCTTATCGTAGGAGATGGAGATTCTCTAACTCCTGAAAACAAAGAAAAGTACTCTTCGATTTTCATTCAAATCTCTGAGCAAGAGACTAATGACCAAACCAAAGCCGTGAAGGAGACCATCTCGTTTCTTAAGCATAAATACGGCATCACACATCCCCAGATTCTTATAGTCGGAGCCACAGGCAAACGTGAAGACCATACCATAGGCAATATTAGTTTGCTTGCGACCTATCTACCATTAGCAGACATCATTATGATAAGTGATTACTGCTACATGGAGGCAGTTGATTCTACGGGGCAATGGAAACTGCCAGTTGGGACAGAAGTTTCTATTCTAAATATCAGTGCTAAAGATTTTCATAGTCAGGGGCTTCAATATCCAATCTATGATTTTGATCAACTATGGCAAGGGACTTTAAACAAAAGTAATTCAGAAATAGTCTCGATAACAGCCAATGGTCTGTTTCTGGTTTTTATTGACATTACGACCCTTACTTTTTAGCGTTTTAGCTAATATGCAGATAATCAGTGGTTTAACGTGTTTAGTGCTATGTTTAAAAAAGTAAAGGTCGTTAAAAAGTTTTTTTTATGATATTTAATGTTACATTTGTATTCATATTAAATAACAAATTATGAATAACGGAACAGTAAAATTTTTCAATAGATCCAAAGGTTTTGGATTTATCACTCCTGATGATGGAGGAAAGGATGTCTTTGTACACCAAAACGGATTAATAGATCAGATAGAAGAAGGAGATAAAGTGAGTTATGAAGTTGAGGAAACTCAGAAAGGACTAAATGCATTAAAAGTAAAAAGATTATAATATAATTTTAAACTTTCTAGTATTATAAAGCTTATCAGAAATGATAGGCTTTTTTTTGTCTGAAATTTTGTTATTAAATTTAAAAATAGTACATTTAAGTATCAGTATTAGATTTGATAACCTTCTTAAATTCAGATATATGGATAAGCTTCGACCCTATAATTATATTTGTTTTTTTATTGCACTTTTGTTTAGTCAAAGTTTTATCTATGGATAAAATTGGAATAAAATAGATTCATTAAAAAAAATAAATCTAAAAGAAACAGATTCAACTCAGATTGTTGAAAATTATTATGAAATCGCCTCTAATTTCCGTAATTATGATGTGGATAGTTCTCTCTTGTATTCGCACAAAGGTCTGTCCATCTCTGACAGACTAAATGATATAGCTGGATCTGCGAAGTTACATTATAATATCGCTCATTGCTATTATCGTACTTCTCAGTATAAATTATCATTATATAATTTTAGTAAAGCTGCTTCTTTGTTCGATAATGCTGCAGATTCGATATATTTGATGAAATGCTATAATAATATAGGAGCTTTGTTTTCTTTTGGAAATAGTCAACCATTAAGTTTAGAATATTATTTAAAATCTTTAAAAATAGCAGAAGCATTACATGATACTATTGGATTAGCGAATTGTTATAATAATATAGGTTATCTCTATCAGCGTATAAAAGAGTATGCTAAAGCAGAGGATTATTTTAGAAAAACACTTATGTTTGATAAGATATCTGGAGAAAAAAGTTATATTTCTCTTTCACATGCGAATCTAGGTTTTGTGCTTATAAAACAGAATAAAAAAGAGAAAGCACAAAAACATTTTCATACATCAATAAATTTATTTCAATATATAAAAGATCCGTGTTTTTTAGCTGAGATGTATTTGTCTGCGAGTGGCTTTTATTTTTATATAAATCAGTTAGATTCAGCGAAAATATTTATAGATAAATCACAGTCGATATGTCGTAAAAATGATTTTCCTCATATTCAAGCTAATATCTATAGCTGTCTCGGAAAGTATTATATGATAAAAAAAATGTATAATCAAAGTGTGTATTGGTATGACAAGAGTTTAGACTTATCTATTTCAAAAGATATTACAGAATCTCTGCCTAAAATATATCTAAATAAATCAAAGGTATATGCACATTTAACTCAATATAAACAGGCTTATGAAGCACTTCGTTTAGCTAATTCTACAAGGGATTCTTTAGAATATGGTCGTGTCGCAGTAATGATTAAAGAGTATGAAAAAGAACGACAAAAACAAAATGAATTACACAGAGAACATCTAGAATATGAATTGATTAATCAAAAGAGTGAAAATGCTAATATAAAAATGAAGATGCAGTTTCAAACTGCTATGTTATTAGTTGTACTATTTGGAGTCATTCTATTGGTAGCTAGTATATTTATGCTGATTGTTCGTAGAAATAATAGACTGCTTAGAGAGAAAAATTTACTTATCATAAAACAAAAGAATTTGTTGGAAGAGAATTTATCTAAATTGGAAGTGAAGGAGAAAAAGCTAAGAGAATTAATAGCTACTAAGGATAGGTTTTTTTCTATTATAGCGCATGATTTAAGATCTCCATTTAATAGTATTCTGGGATTTAGTAGTATAATGGAAGAAAGCATTAAAAGTAAAGATTATGATGATATCGGAGAATATTCAAATATTATTCATCAGGCTTCACAGAAAACAATTGATTTGATAGATAATCTTATCGGATGGTCAAGGAGTCAAACTAATGGCATTAAATTTAAACCAGAGTCCATTGAATTGGTAGGATTAATAAATGATGTTGTAGAATTAGTGAATTTTTCTGCTAAACAAAAATTAATTACTATTTCTTTAAAATTACCTGATAAAGCGACTTTGTTTGGTGATAAAAGTATGTTTAGAACTATGATTCGTAATTTGATTTCAAATGCTATAAAGTTTACAAATAGGGGGGGAGAAATACTAGTTTCTGTGAAAAAGGTCGAAAAATATTATCATATTTCAGTGTCGGATAATGGAGTAGGTATTAAAAAGGAGGTAGTTGATAAATTATTTAAGATTGAAGAAAATGTATCTACTACTGGAACTGAGAATGAGTCTGGAACAGGTTTGGGCTTGATTCTTTGTAGAGAATTCGCCAAAAAGCATAATGGTAATATCAAGGTAAAAAGTGAACTGGGAGTAGGAAGTACTTTTACAGTAATTCTGCCAATTAGATATTCTGCCGA
>JBAYDV010000138.1:0-4154 GCA_041668045.1 Bacteroidales bacterium
GATGTGCGGATAGAAGACTGAAGTTTATCTATTAATGAAGCTAAATCTTCAATAGAAGTATCCTTATACTCTGAATCAGAATAATTAGAATCCTTTATATGAAAAGCCGCTTCGATGACTTTTCTTGATTCGAAAATTAAGTCATTCTCAGGTAAATGTTCATTTCTATGAGAAGCCAAAGCAGAAATATGAGAAATTAAAGCATGATTCAAATAAATCAAACGAATAGCTTGACCTAATTTATCACGATGACGACCTGGTTCCACCTGAATACTTGCACGCGCTTCTGCTATTTTATTATCTGCTAAATAAGCATCACGGCGGGCAATACGATATTCTAAATCATCCTGGGAATTTTTATTTCTACGAAAAATACTCTTAAAATAATCAGCATCAGCATCAAGAGCCCGCACAGAAAGAGAATCAAGAAGTTTATATTGCCAATCAGGCCACATAAACCTAGTCATAATGAGAACTAATAATCCTCCAATCAGAGTGCTAATAGTTCTTGATATAATCATAGTCATTTGAGGACTCATCAACAGTTGCATAACAGCTAAAACGAAAGCTGAAATAAATATAACAGCTATAGAGTAACTCTTCTTCAACCAATAGAAGAAACAATAAATACAAGTCAAAAGCATTATGAACTTACCCAACATAGTAGGAAGCACCATAAGGAAGAAACCTCCCACAAGAACACCTATCAATGTACCTTCTATTCTCTGTTTCAATCTCTTACGAGTACCACGATAAGTAGTTTGGCTAACGAAGAATACAGTCAAGGGTAGCCAGTCATTATTTGACAGACCTATATTAATCGCTATTAATTTAGCCAATACGAAACCTAAAGATAGTCTAACCGCATACCTTACCCTAGCATTATCAAAATCAAAAAGACTTGATATATATTGTTTAAAAGGTAACTGTTGATTTTCTAAAAGAGGTATCGAGTTAGGTACCTTTCCACTTTGTATTTGAAGTAAAGCATCATGAGAAAAAGTCAAATTTACCAAAAAGAGCTCCATAGTAGAACGATTCTCCTCAGGAAGTATAAGAACTCTTTCTCTTAAAGATTGAATAATCCAAAAGATAGCTACAGGATGACGGTAAGGTATATCATTAATCAAACTCTTAGAAACCATAGCTGTCGCACGACTAAGCTGATATAACAATTCCTCGAATCCCTCTAAAACCAAATGATATTGATAATCATCATACATAGATTCATAGTTCGCATGACTAGCGATAGCTCTCTCATGAAGATTTTGTAAAGTCACGAAAGAGCTGGTGTATTTTTTCAAAGATTCTTGCGAAACGTTTTGAGAATATGTATTCAACAAGACTTGACATTTCTCTAAAGAAGAAACTACAGCCACATTCTTCTCAGCCAAGCGAGTCCTCATCAAAGTAGGATCTTGATGTACTAATAATTGAGATTTTAATCTAAAGTATTCTGAAAGTTCCTTATATCCATCTGCCAACTGCAGTTCCAAGGCTCTAAAAGGTAGAATACTTAGCACTATCAAATCTATAGTACTAAATAATATTGCCCCAGCTAAAAGTGAGACGACTTCTATCCACCAAGGCTGATTTGCATGATAACCCAGAGCTGCATATAATCCTATAATTATCGCACCATAACTAATAGTCTTCATTCGTGGAGAATATCCACCCATCAATGTAAAAAAGAAAGTAGTTAAAACCAACCAAATCAAATACCAAATGATATAAGGTTTAAGTAAAATTATGCCAGAACTCATAACCAGAAAGATGGTCAACATAATCCCAATACTCCTCAACCGTCCACGAGGATGTTCTCTACCAACTGATAGTGCAGAGGCTACTATACCAAAAATCATCGAAATCCCTATAGATAAATAAATAGAAATCTGACCATCAGTAGAAGAATTATGACCAAAGAGAATAAAAGGACCTGCTCCTATAACGATACAAAGGCTAACCAAGAAGGCCCTGGACCCTCCTATCCCAGAAATTTTTTTAATGAAGTCTTTCATGCTTCAAATATACGAAAAGTTAAAAAATAAAATACATTACTAAAACTCAAAAGATTCTTTTTAAAAAGTTTCTTTCTTCTTTTAGAGTGAATTTTAAATATCCTACTAATTTAGATTTAGGTATTGTTATTTTTATTATACCATATGAACTATCTGCTATAGTTCCTGGATTATAGAACAATACTAATTTATTAGTAGTCATAGCTATAGCATTTGCTAATTTGACATTAGGTTGTTTAGATAAAGCTACATTTCCTATATTTTGTTCATTAAAAATCTCAAAAATTAATTGATTCAAACTAGTTCTATTTATATCTTTAAAAATATCTGTTTTATATAGAAATTTATGAGTTAAAAGATTATAATTATATGCTTTTATTTTTAGTTGTAAATTTTCAGATTCTGTCGCTATACTTTCATATTGAATTATACTTATAAGTTCATTAGGAATTAAAGCATAAATCGAATCTCGAACAAAATAGTGAAATTTACTAGGGATTTCTTCTCCTTTATCTATCAAATCCTTATACTCATTTTGAGCTTGAGCTGTTAATTCATTAGTATATCTTACAAGACAAGACTCTCTTTTTACATTAAAGTTGGAAAGTTCACTTTTAAGATCTAAATCTTTAGATGTTAATTCTGTAATATGTAAGTCAGTAACTACATACTCAGATTCGATATTAAACTTATGTTGTTTACTACTTATTTCATTCGTTATTTGACACGAAGAAATAGTCAAAGCCATTAGACTACAGACTAATAGGATGTGTGATTGTGTGAAGATTTTCATATCGCAAATGTATAAAAATTTTTACATTTTCTTCTATTTATCAAATAATGTTACGATTATAGCCATAGATATAAAATGAGCTAATTTCATTAAAACTACCCATATTAAGAAAAAAAGAACAGCTGACCAAAAATTATCTGGATGAACCCATCGCCATGAAAGCATGCCAGTAAATACTACTGCTGCTATCATAATAATATACAGAATAATATTAATCAAAAAATATTTGATATTTTGTTTCATTATTGTTTTTGAGATACTTTTTCGAGACTCTTATTTACTATTGTTATTAGTTGTGTTATAATTTCTTTTTTAAAACCAAATCTCAATGCTACTTCACGACAGAAATTCTCGGCTCCTTCCACACAATCACCAGCCATCATAACGCACACCATATCATAAAGATAAAGAACAGCTTTTCTATCACTTTTAGGTGGAACCACAGACACATTTTGAATTATTAGATTTCGGCCCTCTACCAACAATGCATGTTTATTCAAACTTTCATAGATATCATCAAAACTTCCATTTTGTAACTTTTCTTCATTCACTGATTCACGTTCTATGACTGCCTCGATAAGCTGACGTTCATGAAGTTGTATTCCATCTTTCAGGTTAGCGAGTAAAATAAGATTTTTTATATGCGAAAAAGTCGCATTTTCGTAATACTCAAGAGTTATTTGATTTTTCATATCCTTCAGGCTATTTACAGATACGATATCAAGATAAAAAAATTATATGACAATACAAACATTTATCCACAACTTTTCTACAATTATCATCATTTCCATTTTGTAATACCTTGTAAATATAACACAAAACTGCTTTTACCACCCTAAACCTACTCCCCACCACTAACACCAGAAATTCCATCCCCATAACTAATACTCCACGCAGGCACGCCATGCAGATACTCCTTGCACAACTACTCTCTGCCCGACTACTCCTACTCCCAGCCCGACATCCCCATAACTGATACACCACGCAGACACGCCATGCAGATACTCCTTAGCCCACTCTCCATGATCAATACACCACGCTGATACTCCCTGCCCGACTACTCCTTGCCCGACATGCCTTGACTGATACGCCACGATGACACTCCTTGCAGATACTCCTTGCCCGACATCCCCATGACTGATACTCCTTCGTTGACACTCCTTGACTAATACTGCATGGCCAAAATTTTCCATTAAAGTCTAAAATTTATAATTCCAACCAGGTTTTCACACTTTTTTGACACTTATTATATTTTTCATTTTGTAAAGCGTTGTAAATGTGATAGTTATAAATCTGAAACTATAACAAGTGTCATTTTTCTGTGAAAAGCAGCACGGAAGATA
>JBAYDV010000139.1:0-4064 GCA_041668045.1 Bacteroidales bacterium
TAAAGAATCAAAAGTTAAAGAAGCTAGTAAACAAATTAAGGCTCAAAAGAATCAAATCTCAAAAAAACAACTAAGATCTAAATATAAACGTTATACCGTAAAATGGTATGAAACTATTTTCGACGTAGCGGATAAATTTAACACTTCAGCAGAAGCCATAAGAGATCTTAATGATTTAGAACCTAATCAACCTTTAAAAAAGAGACAGAAATTATATATTCCCGATAAAAAATATACTATAGGGCAATATAAACCATTAAAAAAAGAAGAACCAAAAACAGATTCTACAATAAAAAATAACGAAGATTATTTCTCTGAATACTCAGATGAAGACAATAATCAACAAACTGATGATTCCTTTTTAGCTAACTTTAGAAGAAGGAATATATATCAATATAATACAAATAGAACATATAAAATATCTGTCATATTACCATTAGATTATTCGAATGATATTGAAAATACTAATGCTAGTTATATGGACTTTTACAATGGCATACAATTAGCCATTAAAGATGCTCAAACTAAGATGTTCTTGGGTAATTTAAAGATTAATATAATTGATATGAAAGAATATCAATCTGCAGAAGATTTAATTTATTCAGGTCGTCTTAATGGTAGTGAGCTTATTATAGGCCCTGTATATTACAGAAATGTATCTGTCTTATCAGAATATGCTAAAGAGAATAAAATTCCTATTATATCACCTCTAGCCCCTACTACTGAAAAAATAGCTAAAAAAAATCCATTTTTCTTTCAATATCCAACTTCAGACAGTACTCTTACAGCGAACATGTATAAATCTTTGTTAAAGGAAACAGCTGGTGAAAAAGTTACAGTTATTTATGAAAAAGGTACTGAATACTCTCAACTAGTTAAAAACACATTATTGAAATTACAAGAAAATTTTATTCCATATGATACTATATCATATGGGATTCTAGAAGGAAGAAATATCAGATCAGTAATTTCTAAAAAACTAGGAGCTGACACTACAAATTTCGTACTTGTCCCTTCTGTCAGAGAAGCATTCGTATCAGATGTTACCCGAAATCTATACTTATTAAAAACAGGAGCCAGACCAGAGGAAGAAGAAGAATTAGCTAAAAACCCTAATTATATTCCAGCAGAAATTTCAAAAAGAACCATATACTTATATGGAGAACCTGAATGGAAAGACTTTGAAAAAGTAGAGATCCAATACTTTCATGAATTAAATCTACATCTTTTTTTACATTACTATGTAGATTACACTGACTTTAAAACTGCGAAGTTCGCTAAGAATTATCAAGAGAGTTTTAACACACAACCTACTCCCTATGCATTTCAAGGATATGATATTACTACATATTTCTTAAATCAGCTTAATATAAATAAACGTTCCTTCCCTGCATATATAACCAATGAAGGAAAAGAACACTTACTTCAATCTAACGTTAAGTTTGTTAAATCAAATAATAATTCTGGTTTCATAAATGAAGCGACTAGAAATATTATTTATAAAAATCCCTGGAAAATAGAAGTCAAATAGATTATCTACATTTAGATTGATAATCCTCTAACCAATCATGCTCTTCTTTAGTTAACATAGAAAAGTTAATAGGCTTTTCATCAAATTTCACTCTTGTAAGAGTCTCAAATTTATAAAAAGCTCCAAAATCATTTTTGGTCCATAATTTACTTAATAAAGTATTTTCAGAACGAATACCATATTTGCCATCAATGTAAATTCCTGGCTCATTAGAAAGTACCATATTCTCTTCTAATAAAACACCATTATCTTCCATTCTTATGCTAACTGGCCCCTCATGTACATTAAGAAAATGACCTATTCCATGACTAGTCCCATGCCTATAAATCTTTTCTCTTTTAATAATTGGTTCTCTAGCTAATATATCTAAAGAAGCTCCTCTCATTCCATGAACGAACTTCGCCATACTTAAATCAATCATACCTTTAAGAACTGCAGTATAATCATCACGCATCTCATCTGTAAAATCTCCAACAGCAATAGTTCTAGTAGTATCAGTAGTCCCATAAGAATACTGTGCACCTAAATCCATCAATAAAAAACCCTCCTTACGAATTACAGTAGGATTCTCCTCGCGAAGCTCATAATGAGGCAAAGCTGCATTTTCACCCCAAGCCACTATAGGAGAAAAACTTTCGCTTATATAATCCGGACATTCACGCCTAAACTCTATAAGTTTATTTGCTAAATCTATTTCTGTTATAGGACTCTGATAATACTCCTCCTCAGATTTATTTATAATATTATCTTCAATAAAATTCATCAATTTATTCCAGACTTTAGTATCCTCTGCATAAGCCTTAACAAAGCCCTCTAATTCGACTTTATTCTTGATAGACTTCATAGAAGCCAAAGTCCCTCGCACTGTCACATCTGCTTCAAGAGGTTGGAAAACTGGAGGATTATATATATTCTCCATAGCTGCGAAATAATTTTTCGCTGTAATCCTATTACCTGAAAACATTCTCACATACTTTCTATCAAGCTTATTCAAAAAACTTGTAAACTCATCATATGGATAAATTACCACATTCTGTTCATAAAGATAAGACTCGATACGTGCATCAAGGCTATCCAAATTTAAGAAAAGACATATCTTATCAGGCAATGCTACCGCATAAGACAAGGCTAGTGGGTTAAATTCTATATCATTACCTCGCAAATTACACAACCACATTATCTCATCGCAAGATGATATAATATAGGCAATAGGTAACTCTGCTGCCAGACTACCTAAAGTAGCATCTTCATCCAGCCCATATAATTTATCATACAAACGCTTATGTTTCGAGGCAATAGACTCTCCTGACACATCTTCAGGCAATAATCTAACAGGTTTAAATTCAATAGATGGTCTATCTTTCCATATTTTATCAAAAGGATCCTCAATTAATGTTGTATTAATAGGATACAGAGCATCTACATAAGAAGAATATTCTTGATAAGAAAAAAGATCCTCATCCATAGCCACTATCGCATCCTCCGGGAGCACTTTCTTAAGCCATGATACAATAGATGGAGTACCAGCCACCTTCATCTTCATTAAAATGATACCAGTATCTTTTAATTGAGCCTCAGCTTGAATAAAATATCTTGAATCTGTCCATAAAGCGACCTTATCAGTGGTCACTACCAAAGTTGAATCAGTTCCAGAAAAACCAGACAACCAAGGTATAACCTTATAATAGTCAGGAATATACTCTCCGAAATGATTATCAGTTGACGGTATTATAAGGGCTGATATTTCCTCTTCTTCGAGTAAAGCTCGAAGTTCTTTAATCTTCTCCTGTATTGTCATAATTACTACTTATAGAATTATAGATTATCTTTCTCGATATCCTTAAAGTATTTATAAGTACCTACTTTAAGTTGATCAGTAGCAGCCTCATCACAAACTATAATACCTTTTGGATGCATTTGTAAAATACTTACTGTCCAGAAATGATTTACGGCACCTTCAACAGCATGTTGCAGAGCAATAGCTTTTGAATGCCCATTTGCTAATATAAGAACTTCTTTAGCATCCATTATCGTTCCTACTCCGACAGTCAAGGCTTGTTTTGGAACATTATTTACATCATAATCAAAAAAACGAGAATTAGCTATAATCGTGTCTGTAGTTAGAGATTTTATACGAGTACGAGATACTAATGATGAACCAGGTTCATTAAAGGCAATATGACCATCTGGTCCTATTCCTCCTATAAATAAATCAATACCATTATAGCTTTTAATTTTCTCTTCATAACGATCACATTCAGCTCGTAAATCTTTAGCATTACCATTTAATATATTAACATTAGCTGGTTTAATGTCTATGTGAGAGAAAAAATTACGCCACATAAATGAATGATAACTTTCTCGATTACTTTCTTCCAATCCAATATATTCATCCATATTAAAAGTAACCACATTCTCAAATGAAACTTTTTTGGCTTTATATAATTCTATTAATTTTTTATAAGTCTTTATGGGAGTTGACCCTGTAGGTAAACCTAAAATAAATGGTCTTTCTGGAGTTGGCTTAAACGCA
>JBAYDV010000140.1:0-4057 GCA_041668045.1 Bacteroidales bacterium
AGTAGATACAATATGGTCTATATCCTGAGAACGAAGTTGATTCTGATTTTTACCATTTTTAAATTCACGGCTTGCATCAATAAAAAGTACATTTTTTGTTTTTTTACCTTTGTTGAAAATTGCAATGACTGCAGGAATACCTGTTCCGTAAAAAAGATTTGCAGGAAGACCTATGACAGCTTCAAATAAATTTTGTTTTACTACCTGTTTTCTTATTTTCCCTTCACTTGCTCCACGAAATAAAACTCCATGAGGAACAACTACACCAACTTTCCCTTTTCCTTCATATGCTACTTCTATCATATGGCTAATAAAGGCCCAATCACCTTTACTTTTGGGAGGGACTCCTCTCCAGAATCGATTATAAGTATCTGATGCAGCTTCTTCTGCTCCCCATTTGTCCAGAGAAAAAGGAGGATTGGCTACAACTGTATCAAATTTCATTAATCGGTCACCGTCTTTTAATTTAGGAGTACGCAGTGTATCTCCCCAACGAATAGTAGCACTATCAAATCTATGCAAAAACATATTCATCATTGCTAATGCCCATGTGCTTCCATTTAATTCCTGTCCATATAATGAGAAGTTATTTCCTCCCACTTCTTTTCCTGCTTTAATAAGTAAAGAGCCTGATCCACAAGTAGGATCACAAATTCTTGCTCCTGGTTTACTCTTTGTTAGTTTAGCTAACAAGGTAGAAATTTCTGCTGGCGTAAAAAAGTCTCCAGCCTTTTTACCTGATTCACTAGCAAATGTGGACACTAAATACATATAAGTGTCGCCTATTATATCGTTCCCTTCCAGATGAGATTCATCAAAACTCATTTTCTCATCAGAAAAATCTGTTAAAAGATTCTTCAATCTGGTATTTTTGTCTTTTGTATCACCAAGATTACTACTATTAAAATCTATATTACGGAATATTCCACCTCCATCTTCGCTACTCATCTTTTCACGATTAGCTTCCTCAAGATTTGCTAAAGCAATATTTATTAATTCACCAATATTACTCTCGTTTCGATGTTCATACAAAAAATCAAAGGAACTTTCTTCCGGAACAACAAATCTTTCATGACGCATTGCTCTTTTTGCTCTTTCTTTATCTTCTTTATATTTGTTTAAATATTCTTTGTACTTGGATTTATATACATCACTAACATACTTAAGGAATAACATAGTTAATATATAATCCTTATATTGACTAGGATCTATTACACCTCTAAACGTATCACAAGCTCTCCATACAATATGATTTATATCTGTCTGATTAGTTTTTGTTTCCATTCTATTTATCTGATTTTATTATGTTCATTAGTATTTGATTATATAATTTTTTCTTTCTTCCTACAAGTTGAGTTTGTAATTTTAGTTCTTCTGTCTGCAATTTTTTTAGTGTTATTATCTTTTGTTGAATAGTTATAGAAGGTATATCTATATTTAGATTACTTAATACTTCTTTAGAAATAGATGGAGTAAAGCTACCTACTGCATCAGCTTGTAATTTTTTTATAGTTCTTGGTAAGTTGATATACCAGTTTAAAAATTCAGGTAAGATTATATTTTTAGTTATATGTATTATAAAAAATGAACTTGATGCAATGGCTTTTCCCATAGTTTCATAATATATTACACAAAAATTAGATGTTCCTTTGGCAGAAAACAACAAATCTTTATCTGAAAGAAGATGTTTTTCAGTACTTTTATTTCTAGGAATGGAAGGATTTAATTCTCCCTTATCTAAATGAGAGGATGTAAAATCCTTTATTTGTAGATAAAGGAAATCTCCATCTAATATTTCCTTCTTATAAGTTCCTGATGAAATATTAGCTATATCTTTTAAAACTCTTGTAATCATATCATTTTATTCTAAGTATTTCGATTACAAAGTTAAAAATAGTTTTCATAAAAACAAATTATTATTCAGTATTTTTATTACTAAACCCATACTTTATTGCTTATAAAGCATAAATAACTTTATTAGTTATGTATAAATAAAACAGTTAAGCTATCTTTTACTAAGATTTCTTTATCTATCTTTGTTTAATGACAAAAATGAAAATTTCTCACTATCATATTTATAAGAACCAAAAACAGCAAAAAATTATCTTGTCAGATCCAAAAGGCCATTTACAACAGTAAGAGGATGTGAGGGATTACCGGGGATAAATAAATCAATTTTATATTTATCCAAAAAACTGCGATTTAAGACAGGACTAGCCTTAAAAATACCGCCACTAATAGCATCAACACCAACAAGGATGATTATATTACTTTTAATTCTATTCTATGATTTTTAATATAATAAAGTCCTAGTTCCTGAGATAAGTTAAATCTTCCTCTATCAAATCCTTTAATATTTTTCATATCAATATTTATATAAGTTGTTAATTATATTTACTACTCTTATTTTTTCTACTATTTTCCAAATTACCCTCCTCGGCGAGCCAGATTTTTCGCATTGCGAAAAAGAGCGAGCGAGTGCATTGCCCTAAAAGAAAATATGCAAAAAGTTGAATGTGATACTCTCCTATCTATCTCATTTTTTTATCAATAGTAGTTTTATACGCATAGAAATCCTTTTCGTAAGAAACTCGACCTAATATAATAGCTGGATTTATTTTATATTTTTCTCCTAAAGCTTTAATTTTTTCACCATTAAGAGGTTGGCAGTTATTCACAATATCTAGCCATATATCTTTAGGAATCAGTTTTTCTTGAGCATAATTATCTGCTTCTTTCTCACATTGATTTAAATCTTTTTTTGTCGTCAAATCCATAAATTTCCGCTCTTTATTATTTCTTAAATGAAGATCAATATGTCCAATTTCATGCATAATGGTAAATGCAAAATTATCAATTCTATGATATCTTAAAGTTACCGCTATCGCAGGATTTTCATCTGACCAAAAAGAAAAACCATCAATAGGTGTTTTTTCTAGTTTATTAATGAATAACATCTTAATTCCATATTGATTAAGAACAGCTTTGACTTTGTCTATTGTTCCAGAATTTTCGTAGAATATGCCATTTAATTTTGAACATAATTGTCCTAAATTATCAAAATTAAAAGTATTCGTTTGTTGATTTTTTGCTTCATATTGAGCTAAAGAGCTCCAAGCAAACATATTTTTATAGTCTATTTTTAATTTCTCTGATTTTCTATAATATACACATTTACTTTTAGTAAAAGCTGATATTAAATCATCAATAGTTTCTACTTGATAAATATTATTTATTTCCTTTATATCGCTTTCAATATTATCCGTTAAGTATTTATGTTTTTTAAAGTATTGAACTGGAACATATGTTTTAATAATGCTCCATCTTTCAATATTTTGTAACTTCTTGATATTTTTTTTCTTAACTCTTGCTTTATCTATGTCATACTGAGACTGAAATCTCATCCAATAGTCAGCTGAGATACCAAATACTTTTTCTAATAAAATCGCCATATCTGCAGATACTGACCTTTTGCCCTTTATAATTTCATTTAAAAAAGATGGTTGAACATCTAATTCTTTTGCCAATGTTTTTTGGCCTAAATTAGGTGTAGCATCTAACTCATCTTTAATTAACACTCCAGGATGTGTCGCTTGCACTGGTGTTAGAATTTTATTTGCTGCCATTTTTTTGTGTTTATTTGTAATGATTACTTAGTTCAATAATAGAGCATATTGTAATACTCTTCGGTTCTTCACCTTCTATCGTAGTCCTAAATTCTATTCGATATTTACCATCGACTCGAACAGATTCTAATCCATCTTTATTTCCTTTAAGTCTTTCATAATTTAAACTTTTAATGGGATATAACTCTTCTACGTCGTTTGCAACTCTTAATTTATCTATTGTTTGTATATATTTTTTGATAACGCTCGGTTGAAATCTATGTTTTTTATTTCTAGCCTTTCCATCTTCATACAATTCTCTAAGATAAATTTTAGCGAAATTTATTTTCATAGTCTTATTGATCGGTTTACAAATATACAAATAATATTATAATAATTCACTAAATTAGTGAATTATTGTAAATGTGATACTTACAAATCTAAAAATATAA
>JBAYDV010000141.1:0-4052 GCA_041668045.1 Bacteroidales bacterium
TGCTCGTGGTTACATGTGTGATTTTCCGGATTATTTATGCAGATATATAGAAATGGTTACAAAGTTACAAGTTACAAAAGTAAAAACGACACTATGTCTTTTCCTGATTTCAGTGGTTCTTCTTTAATTTAGTTGAAAGAAAAGAATTTAATATATTTATGGCCAGTCACTGACTGACTTTATCCGTTGCAGGTTTGTGACTTTATCAGTTTGAGTTGGCTGTTTTTCAACTAAATTGAAGAAGAACCTAAAAGGTTGTCTGTCTTTCCAGGTTTAAAACATTCTTTATTCTTATTATGACTGCAAAAATTATATTGTAGAGTCAATAATAAATGATAAAAAGCTAATAAAATTTAATTAAACAAGGTAAAGCTTGTAAATCTGATAAAAAATAGTTATTTTTGCAGTTCAATTTAAATTTTAAATGCTGTAAAGCATGAAAATAAAAGATGTGCTTAGCGCCCTTGAACGTTTCGCGCCTCTGCCTCTGCAAGAAGACTTCGATAATGCCGGCTTGCAATTAGGATTAACAGAGACGGAATTATCAGGGGCTTTATTGTGTTTGGACGTGACAGAAAAAATAGTTGACGAGGCAATATCAAAGGGATGTAATCTGATAGTGTCTCACCATCCATTGTTGTTTCATCCGCTGAAAAAAATATCAGATGCTGATTATGTACAACGTATTGTAATCAAAGCTATTCAGAATAGTATTGCTGTAATCTCAATGCATACTAATATGGATAATGCAAAGGGGGGTGTAAACTTCAAGATAGCTGAGAAAATGAACCTACGCAATGTCCACTTTTTCTGTCATAAAATTGTTGATGGAGTAGAATGTGGAAGCGGTGTAATAGGCGAATTCGAAGAGCCTAAGGCAGCTGATGACTTTATAATAGACCTAAAGAAGGCTTTTGATGTGGAATGTGTTCAGTGCAATCAATTATTGCGTAGAGAGATTAAGAGCGTAGCTATATGTGGCGGTGCGGGATCTTTTTTGATAAATGATGCAATAGCTGAAGGTGCGGATGCGTTCATTACCGGTGAAATGCACTATCATGAATATTTTGGTAATGATCAAAAAATTCAGATAGCAGTAATAGGTCATTATCAGAGTGAACAATATACCAATGAAATTTTTAAATCAATAATACAGGATGCGTGCAAGGATTTACCAATATTTATGGCAGAAACAAACACAAATCCTATAATTTACTTATAAATATTATGGCAAAAAAAGATCCTACAGATTTGTCAGTTGAGGAAAAACTGAAAACTCTTTATCAGTTGCAGACCACTCTGTCTTCTATTGATGACAAGAGAGCATTGAGAGGCGAATTGCCTCTTGAAGTACAAGACTTAGAAGATGAAATTGCCGGTTTGGCAACACGTATCGAAAAAATAGAAAAAGAAGTCTCTGAATTCACAAATGCTGTATCAAAGAACAAGGCTGATATTACAGAAGCTCAAGCTAGTGTGGAAAAATATCAGAAGCAGTTGGATGATGTAAAAAACAACCGCGAATATGATACCTTGAGCAAGGAAATAGAATTCCAAACATTGGAAATTCAGCTTTGCGAAAAAAAGATAAGAGAGGCTAATTCTAAGGTTGAAGAAAAAAATGCTGAATTAGCAAACAATATTCAACTTATTGACGAGAGGAAAAAAGATCTTGAACAGAAGAAAGCTGAACTTGATGAAATTATGGAAGAAACACGTACGGAAGAAGAGGTCTTAAAACAGAAAGCAAAAGAACTTGAAGTTAAAATAGAACCACGTCTTCTTACATCATTCAAACGTATACGTAAAAATGCGCGTAATGGTCTTGGTGTAGTATATGTACAGCGTGATGCCTGTGGAGGTTGTTTTAATAAAATACCACCACAACGTCAGTTGGATATTAAAATGCATAAAAAAATCATCGTTTGTGAATATTGTGGTCGTATAATGATTGATCCTGATTTAGCAGGAGTAAAGACTGAAAAAACGGTAGAAGATAAACCAAAGCGTAAGGTTTCTCGTATTGCTCGCAAAAAGAAAACAGACGATAGTCCTAGTGTTAATGATATGTAGAATTAATTTTCTGTAATAAAATTGTAATCCTTCGGTATGAAAATTTTGAATAATAATTTTATACCGAAGGATTTTTTTTGTAAAATTGTCAAAGATTATCGTAGTCTGGTATATCACTCAAAAATAAATATTTTTGATTATTATAATCCATTTTGCAGCAGTAATGCTGAATGCCATTGCTTACTATAAGATAGTCTACTTTAAGCATCATGTTGTATATCGAAATCTGATTAAAGACTTTTTGTGTCAGAACAATATTGGGTGATTTATATTCAATAATCATTCGAGGATGCAGATTTTTGGAATACAAGACACTGTCACAGCGCAACTTCTTATTTCCTATTTTTAATTCAATTTCATTTGCTAGCAATGCCTGTGGATATTTTTTGTGCTCAATAATATAATGTATAAAATGCTGTCTTACCCATTCTTCAGGAGTTAGAGATACGTATTTGTTTCGAAGAATATCAAAAATAGATATTTTTCCACTCTTCTCAATTGTTTTTATATCGTATTGTGGTAGGTTTAATCGATACATTTTATTAAATTTGCAATCTGTAAGCTTGTTGAATTGCGAACAAAGTTACAAAAAAGATGCAAAGAATTTGCATTACGTAGCAAAAATAACATAAAAGAATATGCCAGAAACATTAAAGGTAACGTATGATAGCGTTATCCGTGACCTAAAATCAGGTAAATATATGCCCATATATTTGTTAATGGGTGATGAGTCGTTTTATATAGATAAAATATCAGATTTTATTGCAGATAAAATTCTTAGTCCGGAAGAGAGAGATTTTAATCAGGCCGTGATATTTGGGTCGGATGTAAATGCTGATGATATTGTTAATTTAGCAAAGCAATATCCGGTAATGGCTGAACATCGAGTTGTTATTGTCAAGGAAGCACAAAATCTTAGAAACTGGGATGCTCTCGAAAAATATGTCGGAGGTAAAATGATGCCAACTTCTATTTTGGTACTTTGCTACAAAAATGGTTCAATTGATAAAAGGAAAAAGCTTTCAGGATTGATAAGCAAAAATGGGGTGTTGTTAGAAAGCAATAAAATTAAAGATTGGCAGTTACCTGCGTTTATAGAAAACTATCTCAAGAAGAACCAAGTCGGCATAGATCCAAAATCAGTTCAGATGATTTCAGACTCGATAGGTTCCGACTTGAGTAGATTAGTAAGTGAGCTGGAAAAACTTATGATCTCTCTTCCAGAAAATGACAAGCGTGTTAATCCTGAAATGGTTGAAAAGCAAATAGGAGTGAGTAAAGACTTCAATGCTTTCGAACTCCGAGATTCTATTGTAAATAAGAATATTTATAAGGCAAATCAGATAATGAAATATTTTGACGAAAATCCTAAGGCAGGTTCTATCTTCGCATTCTTACCTATGATCTTCAAGTACTTTCAAAATCTTATGATAGCATATTATTCTCCTCGTAAAGATCCTGATAGTCTTGCTTCATATCTTGAATTAAGAGGTAAGTGGGCTACAAAAGATTACATCACAGGTATGAGAAATTTCTCAGGAGTAAAAGTGATGCAGATAATTTCTAAAATAAGAGAAATAGATGCTAAAAGTAAAGGACTAGATAATCCTAATACACCAGTTGGGGAACTTATGCAAGAACTTCTTTTCTTTATTTTGCACTAATAATAGGCTTTTTTGCTTATTTTTATTCTAGATTTAGTGTTCTTCGGAACACTTTTTTTATGCCGTAAACCCTATATAAATAGGCTTTTAAGGCTATTTTAAACCCTTCAAAACTTTAAAATTTGCTCCGCTTTCGTAACGTCGTAAGGAATAATCGAATTCTTTCTATTTTTAGGTTATACGTACCTATATGATTTACAATTAGCGTTCTTTAGTATTTAACTTTGTATATTTGTGTTTACAATATACGAATAAGAAACAGCTATATTTACATATTACAAACGAAAATCAACAAACTAAAATGTAAATAATAAA
>JBAYDV010000142.1:0-4037 GCA_041668045.1 Bacteroidales bacterium
ATACATTTTATTAGTTTTAGTATCTATGAAGTATTCTTTTGGATAATCTAGTTCTTCTAATATATTAAAATAGAACATTTTAACTGGTTGTATTCCTATTTTATCATTATAATCCCATACCATAGTAACTAATGAATCCTTAATAGTAGCTATTTTATTTTTCTGCCATTCCCAGGCTTTAGTCAGTGCCCCATCTATCCATATATCTCCAGTATTCTGCCATTTATCTACCCTGGCAGACACAGATGTAAAGATTTTTTTACCCTGAGGATTTTTAACGTCATTAAAATTACTTGTGTTTGGATAACGAGCTATATGCCAAGCCTTTCCATCTTGAAATAGTGTGGCTTGTGGTAAAGGATTATTTCTTACAGCGAAACCTACATGATCTATTAGTCCGAGAGATGATAACGATTGTTTTTTTAAGTCAAGCACCCGAATATTTAAATTTACTTGAGGAGATATAATACGTCGTCTTATTTGATAAGAAGGCTGTTCAAGTTTACTCATATCTAATTTTACAGAGCCTGTTATTAAGACATGTTCATTTTTATATGCTTTATAGGCTATTGGGAAATCTTTAGTTCCAGAATCTTCTACACCTAATAAAAGCGCCTTATTTAAAAAATATTCTCCTCCTCTTAATATTATTTCCGCGCCTTTATATTGTGTGTCTTTTTTCTTTAAGTTCTCTCGTATATTTCTGAGTTTTAAACGTGCGGCATCAAGAGTTTGAAGAGGATTATTGAAAGATCCATCTCCCCCTTTATCATCACCTTGATTTGAAACATATATTTTAATTTTATCTATATTTTGAAGTTTTCCTATTTGAACATTAAAGTCAAAAGGTGATGTTTCAAAAGTTCCATCGTCAATAGTTAATCTCACATGTAAGATTCCATGAAAACCTTTTTCTGGTATTATTTGATTTTTCTCTATCCTGTAATGAGCCTTTCGTTTATTAGCTTTCAAATATTTTATCTTCATATGTGAATACGGACTTGAATCCATATCATGAATTAAAAAATCTTCTATCGTGATAGAAAATGGTTTTGATTGTGGACATACTTTTTCGTATTGCCCCATAATAGTAATGGGATGTTGATACTCAGAAATCTGGGCAAAACATATATGTATTAAAAATAATGTAGTTATAGTTAATAATATTCTTTTCATAGTACAAAGATAGTATCTAAAGGATTTCACTTAAGGGTATATTTTATAATAAAAGGGGGAAATTATTAAATATTATTTATTTATTTTAAATTCTTAATAGTTTGCAATTATTAATAATAATAACTATTTTGTAACAAATCATTATTTTAACAGACAAATATCTTTTAATACGAAACTATTATACATATGAAAAAATTACTTTTATTAGGAAATGAAGCATTAGCTCAAGGTGCTATCGATGCAGGACTTTCTGGGGCTTATGCTTATCCGGGGACTCCTTCTACTGAGATTATGGAATATATACAGAATTCAGAAGAAGCGATTAGAAGAAATATTCATAGACATTGGAGTTCGAATGAAAAAACAGCTATGGAAACCGCTCTTGGAATGTCTTATATGGGGAAAAGAGCTATCGTTAGTATGAAGCATGTTGGATTAAATGTAGCAGCTGATGCTTTCGTTAATTCTGCGATGACTGGCGCCAATGGAGGAATTTTAGTTATCGTAGCTGATGATCCTGGCATGCATTCTTCTCAAAATGAACAAGATTCAAGATTTTATGGAAAATTCGCTATGCTTCCTATATTAGAACCATCTAATCAACAAGAGGCTTATGACATGGCTGAACATGGTTTTAAATTGAGTGAACGATTCCATATCCCTGTTCTTCTTAGAATACCTACAAGACTATCTCATTCTCGTTCTACTATAGTCGTTCATGACCCTATAGCTGAGAATAAAATGCATTTTCCTGATAATCCAGATCAATGGATACTTTTACCGGCGAAATCGAGAAAAAGATATAAAGTTCTAATTGAAGATAATAAAGAGTTTGAAAAACAATCTGAGGTATCTCCTTATAATATGTACACTGCCGGAAGAGATTTATCTATGGGTATAATCGCCACTGGCATAGCTTATAATTATCTAATGGAGAATTGTCCCGGGGGCTGTAAATATCCTATTTTGAAAATAGGGCAATATCCTCTTCCTGTTAATATGATTAAACGTCTGAAAAAGGAATGTGCTTCTATTCTTGTTATAGAAGAAGGACAGCCTTTCGTCGAAGAACAGATTCGTGGAGTATTGGACGATTCTTATAAAGTTAAGGGTAAATTAACTGGAGAACTACCACGTACTGGCGAACTGACTCCGGAGCAGATAGCCGTCGCACTCGAAGTCCCTATACCAGCGGGATTTACGCGTAGTAATAACATTGCCCCGAGACCTCCTGCTTTGTGTCCTGGTTGCGGACATAGGGATATGTATAATGCTATAAATGATGTGGTTCGTGAGAAGTATCCCGATGCGCGTGTTTACTCTGATATTGGCTGTTATACTTTAGGATATATGCCTCCGATTAAGGCTATTCATTCTTGCATAGATATGGGGGCATCGATTACGGTAGCTAAGGGCGCAGCTGATGCAGGACAATACCCTTCGTTGGCAGTGATTGGTGATTCTACTTTTACTCATTCTGGCATGACCGGCTTACTGGATGCGGTGAATGAGAAATCAAATATAGTAGTGGTTATATCTGATAATGAGACTACTGCGATGACTGGTGGTCAGGATTCACAGGGTACTGGTAAGTTGGAAAATATTTGCGAGGGCTTGGGCGTAGATCCTGCACATATAAGGGTCGTAGTTCCTCTTCCAAAGAATATGGATGAGATGAAGAATATTCTTATCGAAGAGATTGAATATAATGGAGTTTCTGTTATTATACCACGCCGTGCTTGTATTCAAGAGGCTAAGAGAAAACGTAATAAATTAAAAAGTTTAAATATTAAATAATGAAAACAGATATTATTTTATCAGGTGTTGGAGGACAAGGAATCCTCTCTATAGCTACTATTCTAGGTGAAGCTGCTCTAAATAATGGTTTTTTCATTAAACAAGCAGAAGTTCATGGCATGAGTCAGAGAGGTGGAGATGTACATTCTGACTTTAGGATTTCTTCTGAGCCTATTTTTTCTGATATTATTGAAAAAGGATGTGCTGATATAATTCTTTCTTTGGAACCTATGGAAGCTTTAAGATTCGCAGAATATTTAAAACCAGATGGATGGATTATTACTAACTCCTCTCCTTTTATGAATATTCCTGATTACCCAGATATTAAGAATATTTTAGCTGATTTGAAGAAATATACAAACAATATAATTCTTGATATTGATTCAATGGCTAAAGAAGCTAATATGCCTAAGGCAGGTAATATTATTCTTTTAGGTGCAGCATCTAAATTTATTAATCTTTCTACTAAACAAATAGAGGACGGAATTAAAGATGTCTTTTCTCGTAAAGGAAGTAAAATAGTCAATATGAATTTAGAAGCTTTCCAAATAGGCAGAGAATCAGCCAAATAAGTTATGATTTAACATTAGATTATATTAAATTTGAGCCCTATGAGAAATATAAAACGAAATTCTTTTAGGGCTTGGATATTAGCGTCTCGTCCTAAAACTCTTACTGGAGCATTTATTCCTGTATTGCTAGGATCTTCTTTAGCATTTTATGATAATAGTTTTAGCTGGGGACCAGCTTTATTATGTCTTCTTTTCGCTTTTTTGATGCAAATCGCCTCTAATCTTATCAATGATTATATAGATTTATGAAAGGTGGAGATAATGATGATAGATTAGGGCCTAAGAGAGCTTGTAATGAGGGTTGGCTCTCACCTCGAGCTATACAAACAGGTATCTGGATAATAATATTTCTAGCTATAATGACTGGACTTGGTCTAGTTTACATAGATAATTGGAGGTTAATATATATAGGTATCTTTTGTATAATGTTCGCATTCTTTTATTCTGCAGGTCCTTACCCTCTTTCATATCATGGAGGGGGAGATATTTCTG
>JBAYDV010000143.1:0-3993 GCA_041668045.1 Bacteroidales bacterium
TATATTCCACCCATTAAGAGCTTTTAAAAGAATAGGATTAATTTCCCAACCTTTTGTGCCTTCTATGCAGTGATTTGGCCATATGGTATTTACACGACCATGTTGCTTAAGTAAAGATAAATATTTATTAGCACTAGCTATAGGTGCTTTAGTTGGTTTCCATACTGAAGTATCAGAAAATTGCGTAAATGGAGTGGGGTGATTCCCCTTGTCATTCTCCCAATATAATGCATGGCCTACATGATATACATCATGTGTGTCTTGTGATACACAGATATCAGAAATATCTTGATTCTTAATAAATTCAGAAAGAAATTGCATGGCATCTTCACTGCCTGGAACGTATAGAGATCCATTTTTGCTTGTGAAATCTATCTGAGGATCTATAATAAATAATAATCGTTTCATAATGCAATATTACTAAAAATTATTAAATATGTATATAGAGAAGAGATAGTTCCATTTTTTTATTACTTTTGTGTATAAACTATCATAAAATATATCTGTTATGAAAAAATTAGACCTTGTTTTTATATTCGTAATATCATTATTTTTCTTTTCTTGTAAAAGAGAAAATTCACTTGTTTATTCAGAATCCCCAATCAACTTAGAAAATATAGATGCCAAATTCGTACAAGATATACCTTATGATACATTAGCGAATACAAAATTTGACATTTTTCTACCTGAAAGCAATAAAGCTACTGGACTTGTTATATATATTCATGGAGGAGGATTCACTAGTGGAGATAAAACAGTAATATATAAAAATCAAGGTTATTCTGGAGATTATCCAAATCATATTCGCCATTTTCTAAAAGATGGAATAGCTGTAGCTTCGATCAATTATAGTCTTATTAATGCAAATGATACCTTAGGTGTAATAAAATGTTTGAAAGATATTAAGCATGCACTACAATACATAAGATACAGATCTAATGATTTTAATATAAAGAAAGAAAATATAGTACTTACAGGAGTCTCAGCAGGAGCTGGAGCTGCACTTTGGTTAGATGTAAAAGATGACATGCGTGATCTTAAAGATGATAACCCTGTATTTCATGAATCAACACGTGTAAAAGGTGTAGCACTAATTCAGACACAATGTACTTATGATTTAGAGCAATGGATTCCCTTCGTATTTAGTGATTATGGTGTGACATGGGACCAGTTCTTTCAACCATTTCAATCATTGATTTTTGGTTTTTATGGAATAAAAACCATCGAAGAATACAATTCAAGTCGTATCAGAGAATATAGACATGACGTAGATATGTTAAGTTTCTTTAGCTCTGATGATCCCGAAATATATGCTGATAATACTCAGTCTCCAGTCACCCCTCCAACTAATATATCAGTAGCAGAGCATCATGCTTTTCATGTCCGTGCTATCAAAGTAGCTGCCGATAAAGCAGGTATTAAGAATGTCTGTTATTATGGAAAAAATCCGGTAATTTATAGTGACCCAAGTAATGAAACCTATGAAGATTTTATTAAAAGAAAAATAAATGAATAATAATTTACCAGATACATTTAATTCATTATATACTCAGTATTATAATAAAGCTTTTCTCTTCACCAAATCTTATATACATGATGATATGGCTTCTGAGGATATAGTAGCTAATGTATTAATCAAAATATGGCAAATTAGTGAAAATCAGACTATAAATAATTTCAAGGGATTATTATTAACGATGCTGAAAAATTCTTGTTTAGATCATCTAAAGCATCAAAAAATAGTAGAAAGCTATGGCCAAAAATATTCTGAAATATTAAAACGTGAATTAGATTTTCGTATTTCTACTCTTAGTGCATGTAATCCAGATAAAATTTTATGCGCAGAAATTGAAGATATAGTATCAAATACTCTCTCTTCTTTATCTAAAGAATCTCGATTAATATTTGAAATGAGCAGATTCTCTGATAAGAAGAATATAGAAATAGCACAAGAACTACAGATATCAGTTAAAACAGTCGAATATCATATTTCTAAAGTTTTACGCATCCTTCGTAAAAACCTGAAAGATTATCTTCCTATTATAACATTTTTTATATAATTATTTTTTTTGTTTTAGGGTAATCTGTTTTATAATCGTCTTAATATATGTAAAGCCTAGAAAAACATTTTATGATTCAGAACGATATTTTAAAGAAGTACTTAGAAGGTAAAGCTTCAGATGAAGAAAAAGAAAAGGTAATGCTTTGGATAGAAGCATCACCTGAACATGCTAGAGAATTTATGAAACTTCGCAGGCTTTATGATATAGAATTATTCTTAAAACCTGAATATTCATCTACTAATATACAAGCGAAGAGTTCAAATAATATTTTAACTAATAATAAAAAGAAAAATAATTTTACTTTATTAAGAATATCTAAACGAATAGCAGCTTCTATAATTTTAGTATTCGTTTGTACATATCTTCTTAGTATCTATAATCCTTTTGATACTCAAAATGCCGAAATACAGACATTAATTGTTCCTGCTGGACAAAGAGCTAAACTAGTTCTATCCGATAGCTCTGTGATATGGCTAAATGCTAATTCGAAATTAACATATTCTTCTAATTTTAATTCTAAGACACGTGATGTAACATTAATAGGTGAGGGCTACTTCGATGTAAAGCATAATGCTAAAAAACCTTTCATTGTACATACTAAAAATTATAGCATTAAAGATCTAGGAACAGAATTTAACGTAAAAGCTTATGATAGTAACTATTTCGAAGCTTCTCTTTTAGAAGGTTCTATCTTACTATATAATAAAGAAAAAACTCTATGTCATTTAGTTCCTAATGAGCGTGTATTTACTAAAGATGGAAAAATATATAAAGATATAATCCAAGACAAATGTCATTTTAAATGGATTGATGGAATTATTGCTATAGATAATAGAAGTGTTTCAGATTTACTTTCAGAACTAGAACTAATATTTGATACTAAAGTGATAAACAATAACCCAAAACTTAAAGATATTAGATATACAGGTAAATTTAGAACCGCAGATGGAATAGAACACGTCCTAAAAGTACTTCAATTAAACTGTGAATTTACTTATAAGATAATGGATAATGGAAATAAGATAATTATTTATTAATAACCTGATAAAAATTAACCAAATTAACCAATATGATATGAAAACAAATATTATGCTTAACTAATATATTAGCCATAAAAAAAGCTGGAAGGTGTTACAGCACTTTCCAGCCTACGCTAATAACTAGTCTTACTATCAATTAACACTAATAATTAACTTTTACAAATGTATGAAAAAAAAATCATTTAGGCCTATCGACCTAAAACAAATCTTTAGAGTTATGAAACTTAGCTTTGTATTATCGGTTTTGTTTGTATCAAGCGTGTTCGCAGCTGATATAGAAGCTCAAAACCAAAAAGTAACCATTGCTAAAAAGCAAATGACTACTATCAGTCTTTTAAATAAGATTGAACAACAAACGGATTATCTTTTCGTCTATAAAAAAGATGAGATAGATTTAAACCAAAAAGTTTATACCAAAGCAGATAATATATCTGTAGCTCAAGTACTTAATGCAGCATTTAAGAATACTGATATTACTTATTCTATGGAAGGTAAAAACATAATGTTAATGAAAAATCCTTCTATTACTCCCAATACAGTTAATCAAGATAATGTAGTAAAGGGGATTATTTTAGATAAAATGGGAATTCCTGTTATTGGAGCATCAATTATAGTCGTTGGTACTCTAAATGGAACTACTTCAGATGCAAATGGTAAGTTTGAAATAAATACATCATCTAATTCTAAATTAGAAATATCCTTTATAGGATATTCTACTCAAATAATTAATGTTGATAATAAAAATGACTTATCTATTACTCTTTTTGAAGATGCACAAGTATTAAACGATGTGGTCGTCGTAGGTTTTGGAACGCAGAAGAAAATTAATTTAACAGGTTCAGTAGCAGTGGTAGATGATAAGGAGATAAGCTCTCGTCCTATATCTAATA
>JBAYDV010000144.1:0-3991 GCA_041668045.1 Bacteroidales bacterium
GAAAAAAATCAAAAAATAATAAAAAAAGACATCACCCATTTTTCATAGTTACACGTGTTAGAATTGTAAACACGGAAAACTATGAAAAAAAAATACAATCATATAGATATTGAATATGCTATTGAGGTTCTCAACAGTCCTCAGTTATCTTTGGGTGAGGATTTCAGGGAATGGATATCTGATAAAGATAATCTGGAACTATATAAAGAATTAAGGAAATACAGAGAGGCCGGATTTATTGCAGAAAACTATAAAAGGCCGGATGTTGATAAGCAATGGAGCAAGTTTAATAGAAAAGGCTCGTCTAAAAGATTATTTATTTTATGGGGGTCTATTGCTGCATCCATTATTTTTATATTATCGCTTACTTATTTACTTCATGTTGAAGGTCTTTTGGATAAGCTGAATAATGAAAATATTTCAGAAGTTATTTCTTCGGGTTCTGGTAAAGCGATACTAGTAACATCTGATGGGGAAGAAATAGTGCTGGGCAATAAATCTACTCAAATAATTCAAAGTAAATATGGTCAGGGTATTGTGGCTGATTCTAATAATGTAATTAGATATCTGACACAGGGAAAAGCTATCGATACTCCTTCAAAAGCTATGGAATATCATACCTTAAGAATTCCAACTGGAGGGGAATACCAAATGGTTTTGGCCGATGGAACTAAAGTGTGGCTGAACTCTGAGTCTGAATTAAAATATCCAACAGAATTTTCAGGGAAACAACGTATTGTAGCGTTAAAAGGTGAGGCTTATTTTCAGGTACATCACGATAAAAATAAACCCTTTATTGTAAAAACAAGTAAAGTAGATACAAGGGTATTGGGAACTGAGTTTAATGTTAATGCCTATCCTAAAGAGGATATGAATATTACACTGGTAGCAGGTAGTGTAATGTTGAGCAATAAATTAAATAAAGTGGAAAATAAAGTTATGCTTAAACCAGGTGAAAATGCATTTCTTAATCCTGTAGGAGATAATCTTGAAGTAAGTAAAGTTGATGTAAGTAAGTTTATTGCCTGGAGAGAAGGCTATTTCCATTTTGATAAAGAAAGATTGGAGGATATTCTTACAAAACTTGAAAGATGGTATGATTTCCAGGTCTTTTATCAGAATCCTTTGGTTAAAGATTATGAGTTTAAAATGCGTGCTGACAGGCATGAACCATTTAGTCAGGTTATAAAGAGGTTAGAATCAACAAATCGTATTAAAGTCAGGGTAAAAGGAAAAACAATAATAATCTCTGATGTAAAGAGATAAAAAAATAAAGGGATAGTAGCAGCTATCCCTCCAGATTCAATTTTTTATTCATCATAGCAGTGATGAACAAATGTTTAATTCTTAAAAACAAATTTATGAAAAAATTGTTGAATACCCCTTATTGGGATAAGGGGAAATTTTGGAGAATTGTTATGAAACTAACGATGGTAAAACTGGTTTTAATGTTTAGCTTGCTAAATACTTATGCTTCCGTTTATTCTCAAGCGAAGATTTCAGATCTTAGTCTAAATAAAACAGAATTGTCTGAGGCATTAAAAAGTATAGAGAAGTTAAGTGATTATACTTTTATTTTCAATTACAACGATGTGCTTGGGCATACGGTGACTGCTCATCTTAAGGATATGACAATTGAAGAGTGTATGAATAATATTCTTAAAGATAAGCCTTTTACCTATAAGGTAGACGGTGATATAGTTATTGTGTCATTTAAAAAGTTGACTGCACAGCAGATCAAGCAAAAAACTATAAAAGGCATTGTCATAGATAAGGCTGGAAATCCATTGCCTGGTGTGACTGTTTTGCTTAAAGGAACTAATATGGGGGTAGCAACAGATATTAATGGTAAATTTAAATTAGATGTTGCTGAAAACGAAATAATAGTATTGGTCTTTTCTTTTGTGGGAATGGAGACAAAAGAGGTTGTTGTTAAGGATGATAAAGACCTGAAGATTTTAATGGAAGAGGCTGTTGGAGAACTTGATGAAGTGGTTATTACAGGATATCAGGTTATTGATAGAAGAAAGCTGACTAGTGCTGTAACTTCGGTAAAAGGAGAGGAACTGATGATGCCAGGGGCCACTACTATTGATCAGATGTTGGAAGGTCGTATACCAGATATGATTGTTATGACTAATTCTGGAGAAGTAGGGGTTGTTCCTAAAATTCGTATCAGAGGAACTTCAACCTTAATTGGAAACAGGGAGCCTTTGTGGGTGATAGATGGTATTATTGTATCCGATCCGGTACAAATATCTCCAGATGAATTAAATGATCCTGATTATATTAATCGTATAGGGAATGCTATTTCAGGATTGAATCCTCAGGATATTGAAAGGATAGACGTTTTAAAGGATGCAGCTGCAACGGCATTATATGGAACTAAAGCAGCAAATGGAGTTATTGTGATTTCAACTAAAAAAGGTCACGTTGGTAAACCTGTTATTACATTTTCAAATACAAATACCTATAAGTTAAGACCTAGATATTCAGATAAGAAAATTAATTTAATGACAGGTAAGGAACGTTTGTCTTTTTCACAGGAATTGTTTAATAGAAATTATGCATATCCTAATACAGTTTCGTGGGTAGGATATGAAGGATTATTGAAAAGTCTTTATTCAGGTGAAATGGGATATGATGAATTTAATGCAAAGGTAAGTCAACTAAAAGAAACAAATACAGACTGGTTTAGTGAATTGAGTGAGGATTCGTTCTCTTCCGAAAATACTGTTAGTGTTACCGGAGGAACAGATAATATTCGTTATTATTCTTCATTTGGGTATTTAAACGATAACGATGTTATTAAAGATAATAGCAATAATCGTTATACAGCTATTTTAAATTTAGATGTAAAATTTTCACCTGTTTTTTCTACCTCATTTTCTTTTAATGCAAATAAAGAAAAAAGGAATTATTACCAGAGTGAAATATCACCGATTGACTATGCTTATAATACAAGTAGATTGATTTCTCCGGATGACTATTATTTAATTCAACAAGGAATCGGAAGTTATAAATTCAACATAAAAAATGAATTAGATAATAGCGGTTGTAAACAAAATAGTAAAGGAACTACTTATCGTATTAATATGAAATATTCTCCTTTAGAATGGTTATCATTTAACGGAATCCTTTCATATACACAGTCTGATACAGATATTGAATCGTACTGGGGTGAATCAACATTTCATGTAGCTACATTGCGCAAAGCTGAATTAGGAGAAAAAATTGATGGTGATGCCAGTGTGTTCCCTTTTGGGGGAGAATATAAATTACAACAATCAGGTAGTAAATCATATACTGTACGTTTACAGAGTAATGTTAATAAATACTGGGGGGAGATAGCTCAGCATAATATTAATGCTTCTTTAGGATTTGAGATAAGTTCTAAGAGGTATAAAGGATATGAAAATATTACCCGTGGATATTATCCGGAAAGAGGGAAACAATTTGCAATAGTATCACCAGAATTATATCCGGCATATGCAAACTGGTTAAGTTCAAATGTTCCTGTAATAATTGATAATATGTCAAATATTGTCTCCTTTTATGCAACAGCTACATATAGCTATAAAAATCTTTTTAATGTAAACGCAAATATGCGTTATGATGGTTCAAATAAATTCGGGAATAGAAGTAATGATAATATCTTACCAGTGTGGTCGGCATCATTTTCGTATAATCTTAATGAGCATATAAAAGAAATTACAAATATATTTAATGACATAATGTTTAAAGCATCTTATGGTTATCAGGGAAATATGCTTACCGGGCAATCTCCTGTAATGATAATATCTAAAGAACCATATGATACACACTATGGAAAATATATTTCTAAAATATCAGTATATCCAAATGAAAATCTTAAATGGGAACGTACTGGTTCTTCTAACGTAGGATTGGAATTTTCTATGCTTGACAGACGTTTAATGGTCAGCAGTTCTTATTATTACAAGAAAACCAATGATGCCTTTATGGATAAAAA
>JBAYDV010000145.1:0-3986 GCA_041668045.1 Bacteroidales bacterium
TAACCAAATATATTATCGAGAATAATATAGATTTATTATATGTAAGATCAGCTATTAATGCAAATCCTTTTATAGGCTTAATGTTTAAAAAGCTTAAAAGAAATGGTGTTAAAATAGTATTAGAAATTCCAACCTACCCTTACGATGGGGAATTTTCTAACGCCAGATTTAGTGAAAAACTTTTCTATTTTATAGATAAATTATATAGAAAAAGATTATGTAAATTCGTCAATAAAGTAATAACATTTACAGATGAAAAAGAAATTTTTGGATGTCCAACTATTAATATCTCAAATGCTATTGATTTTAATGCTATTCCTTTAAAAAAGCATTTGAAAAAATTAAAAGAAAATGATACTCTTAATCTAATTTCAGTGTCTGAAATACATTATTGGCATGGTATAGATAGAGTTATAGAGGGAATGAATATTTATTATGAAAATATCGAAAAAGAAGAACCATATACAGATGTAGTGTTTCATATTGTAGGCAGATGTTTTGGTCAAGAATATAATGATTTAGTCAAATTAGTTCATAGATATAAACTTGAAAATTATGTAATCTTTTATGGGAATAAAGCTGGGATCGAACTTGATGCAATATTTGATTATGCCGATATGGGTATAGCTAGTTTAGGACGACATAGATCAGGTATTACTAAGATTAAAACCCTTAAAAACAGAGAATATGCTGCTAGAGGCATTCCTTTTATTTATTCAGAAATAGATAGCGATTTTGAGAATATGCCATATGTAATGAAAGCAGATGCTGATGATTCACCTATCGATATAACGCAAATCATAAATTTCTATAAATCATTAGACACTGATTCGCAAAGTATTAGAAATAGTATAATAAATAAACTATCTTGGTCTCTACAAATGAAAAAGGTACTAGAGGACATTGATAAATAATAATAAGTAGATAATATAATGACTAATATTCTTCATATTATAGATATAATTTTATTTATTACTATCTTAATAGGTAGTATATATATAATTATATTTATTGTTGCACATTTTTTTAAAACTACATATACAGCTTCTAATAAAACTGGTAAAAAATATTTAGTTCTGTTCCCCGCTTATAATGAAGATAAAACTATTATTAATACTATTAAATCTTTTCTAAAACAGGATTATCCTTCAGATTTATATAAGATTTTAGTTATATCGGATCATATGACTGAAGAGACTAATAATAAACTAAAAGACTTTGGAGTTTCTGTTATAATAGCTAATTATAAAGACAGTTCTAAAGCTAAAGCACTACAATTGGCTTCAGATTATATTTCAAAAAAGAATTCTAAAAATACAGACCAAGAAAAAGAAACATTATTCGATGGTGTTATCATTTTAGACGCAGATAATACAGTCGATTCAAATTTTCTAACCATAGTAGATCATTATTTCGACCAAGGTAGATTTATACAAGTACATAGAACATCTAAGAATCGTAATACTAATACTGCTGTTCTTGATGCCGCAAGTGAAGAAATTAATAATGCTATTTTTAGAAAAGGTCATGTTAATCTTGGATTATCTTCTGCCTTAATTGGTTCAGGTATGATTTTCGACTATAAGTGGTTTATTGAAAATGTATATAATTTAAAAACTGCTGGAGAAGATAAAGAATTTGAAATTTTGCTATTAAAAAACAAGCACAAAATAGAATATATAAACCACATTTTAGTATATGACGAAAAAACTCAAAAATCTGATAATTTTTACAAACAAAGGCAACGTTGGATTTCTGCACAAATAAGTTCATTTTCTCTAATATTCAGAGATATATTTCCTGCTATCTTGCATGGCAATTTCGACTATGCAGATAAGTTATTTCAATGGTTATTATTGCCACGTATTATGTACCCGGGCTTGACAATTATTTTTGGAATTATAGCATACATTATTCATCCATATTATGCTATTAAATGGCTTATTTTATTTGTTATTATTATCTTTATGTTTATATTAGCTATTCCTAAGAAATATAGAGATTATAAATTATTTAAAAGTATAGCTACAATTCCTTTATTATTCATAATGATTGGTGTTAATTTGTTCAAGACCAAAAGGAATAACTATAAATTTATACATACAGAGAAAGATTATGAAAATCGCGATTGAAGCACAAAGAATTTTCAGGGTCAATAAGCATGGGATGGATTTCGTAGCCTTAGAATGTATCCGTCAGCTTCAAAGACTTGATAAAATAAATGAGTATTTTATTTTCGTCGCTCCAGGCAAAGATCATTGTCTAGAATCGACTTCTAATTTTCATATTATAGAACTACGTAGCTCTCTCTACCCTTTTTGGGAACAAATAGCCCTTCCTCTTGCTGCTAAAAAAGTTAAAGCAGATATACTTCATTGTACAAGTAATACTGCCCCTATCTATTGTAAAGTACCTATTATAATTACTTTACACGATATAATTTTTTTAGAAAAACAGCGTGGAAAAAATGCCTCCTTATATCAGAAATTAGGCTGGTATTATAGAAAGCTAGTAGTTCCAATAGCTATAAAAAAATGTAAGCATATTATAACTGTTTCTAATTTTGAAAGAAAAACTATCCTAGATTCTCTTCAAATAAATCCTAATAAGATTTCTACGGTATATAATGGATATAGTTCTCATTTTATTCCCATATCTGACTCACTTTCCATAACTAAAAAATATTTCGACGTAGAAAAATACATTTTCTTTTTAGGAAATACCGATCCTAAGAAAAATACTCTTAGAATTTTAAAAGCTTATGCTATATACAGACAAAATGTTTCAAACCCACTTCCTCTCGTAATAGCAGATTTAAAAATTAGTATTATAAAGAAAATCATAGAAGAAAATAATATAAAAAACATCATAGATTATATTATTCCTACCGGATATATACAAAATACAGATTTACCTGCCATATATTCTGGAGCAAGGATGTTCATTTATACCTCACTTAGAGAAAGTTTTGGCATTCCTATTCTCGAAAGTATGGCCTGCGGAACTCCAGTTATCACATCTGATGTATCTGCGATGCCTGAGACTGCAGGTGATGCAGCATATTTAGTTAATCCTCTTGATGAGAAAGACATAGCTAGAGCTGTTACTGAAATAGCAGAAGATGATGATTTATATGAGCTTCTATCTGAAAAATGTAAGGAAAGAAGTGACTACTTTAGCTGGAAAAACACTGCTGTAGAAACATTAAAATTATACAAAAAAAATTATTAAATATTTAAATATGTCATTATGGCTCTAATTTTCTGGATATTTATACTTATCGTATTCTATACTTATGTAGGCTATGGCATATTGCTTTTTTTTCTTGTAAAAGTTAAAGAAATATTTAAACACGAAAAAGCAAGTAAATTTACACAGGGCAATAAGAATCATATCTTGCCACCTGTAACTCTTTTAATAGCAGCATACAACGAAGAAGATATCATCGAAGAAAAGATGAAAAACTGCTATAATATAGATTATCCTGCAAATAAATTTGAGATTTTCTGGATTACTGATGGAAGTAACGACAGCACTAATGCTCTCGTAGATAAATACGTAAAATCATCTTCTGGTGATTCAAAGCTTCCAAAAGTTAGTCTTTCATTTTCCACTGAAAGAAAAGGAAAAACAGCAGCTATTAATAGAGCGATTCCTCTAATTGATTCCCAAATAATAGTTTTAACTGATGCCAATACTAATTTAAATCGCGAAGTTATTCTAGAAATAGTTAATAAATTTCAAAATCCACAAGTCGGCTGTGTAGCTGGTGAAAAACGGGTAAACACTAATAATAGCGTAAATGCAGCTGGTTCAGAAGGTATTTACTGGAAATATGAATCTTTTTTAAAGAAATATGATTCTAGATTAAATTCTACTGTAGGTGCTGCTGGTGAATTATATGCCATTAGAAAAAATCTATTCGAACCTATGCCAGAAGATACTCTTTTAGATGATTTCATATCTTCTCTTCATATAGCAATGAA
>JBAYDV010000146.1:0-3940 GCA_041668045.1 Bacteroidales bacterium
ATAGTGATAGATGTATTTTCCATTTCTTCTCCAGGTCTGATATTTAGATCAGTTTTCACTGGATTAGGATAAAGATCCACGAGCTTAGATCCGTTTCTTACGAGAATTTTAAATGTTAATGAAGCAGTTTCTCCTTTAGCGTCACTAGCCGTTACTGTAATAGTATTTTCTCCATAATCCAAAGCAGTTATATAGAGTTTATTCTTATCGCTATTAGCATGTGCAATAGATGAATTAGTCTCAGAAGATGTATAAGTAAGAGACTCTCCATCAGCATCAGTAAAGTATTCATCTAGATCTAATATTTCTTGACCAGATGTTTCATTAAATATTATATTATCAATACTCTTAACAGAATTTGGGGGAGTATTTGGTAAGATAGTATAAGTAAGAGTATAACTCGTTTCAGCATCATATTCATCAGTAGCAGAGAGTATAAATTTATAAGTACCCTCATCTGCTTCATTACCTTTTATTTCCAGGGCTAATGATTCAGATAAAGTAGCTGCGTCTGAACCTAATTCTGCACTAGTTGTAAATGAATGCTCATCGGGATCATAAATTGAGAATTGCATAGAATAGTCTTCATATGAGTGAAGGGTTATATCAGTAACAGAAGGATCTGCAGTTATTACAGGAGCATGATTTTCCAAGGTTGATTCTGAGAAAATATCGCTTATATCAGAATTATTATTTGAAGAATCATAAGCCTGTAGAGCAAGATAATATGTAGTATTAAAATCTAATCCAGACAAAGTATATTCTATGTTATCTCCAACTGAGTTAGTATTAGTAGTAATAGTCGTAACATGAACACCATTACTCAAATCATCTGCGTCTAAATCATCACTAAGTTCATTTTTACTATAGTAAAGCTTAACACCATATGGAATAATATCATCATCATCACTAGGTAGAGTAAAATTAATAGTGATATTATTTGATTTAGCAGAAGTAGAGTAGGTAGTTACTTTATTTGGAGCTTCTGTTGAACCATAAGTAAAGGCTGCGTAAGTATCAACAAGTCCTGATCCTAACAAGTTATTAGTAAAAGATTGATTATGTCCATTATATATAATATCATTAGTAGAATTTAATAGCCTTTCTTTAAGCATCTCATTAGTAAAACCTTTACCACCAAAGTGTGAAATTAATAAAGCAGCTACACCAGAAACATGAGGACAAGCCATAGAAGTTCCTTGCATTTTACCATAGCTATTATTGGGTAAAGTACTAATAATTTGATATCCTTTTTTATAATCTCCACCAGGTGCAGCTATATCAGCCCAAGAACCATAATTAGAGTAATAAGCTTTTTCGAAGTCTGATGCTAATGCAGAAACTGCTACAACTGGATCATAATTAGAAGGAGGACCATATGGGCCATTATCATTTCCTGCTGCGAAAATAACAATACCTCCTTTCATTGGTCCATATTGTTCACCATTTTCATCAATACCTGCATATTTAACAAAGTAGTCAATAGCTGCTTTATCTGATGAAGATACATAATTATCAGTAGGGTCTAGGTAACCCCAACTATTTTGTGCTATAACAGCTCCATTATCGGCAGCATATTTAATGGCTTCAGTAAAAGAGCCCCATTTTGATGCATCTTCTCCATCATCATCTGTATATTCATAGGATAATTCGCAAGACATAATAGAAACGCCTTTAATCCCATTCTTTTTATCTCCTCCAGCGATTCCACATACGCCTATACCATTATTATTAACAGCAGCTATTGTTCCTGCTATATGAGTACCATGATCACCAACAGAAATATGATTTGTGTTTTCTGCGAAATTATATCCATTAATATCATCAACATATCCATTATCATCATCATCTGAATATGTAGCTCCATTTTTTTCTGCATCATTTACCCATATATTACTAGATAAATCTTCATGGGAGATATCTACTCCTTGATCTATAACAGCTACTATTACATCACTATTTCCTGTTGTGTAATTTTTCCATACAGGAACAACGTCTATATCACAGCCAGCTTCCTGATTATTATTACTACCGTCATTATAGTAGTGCCATTGATATGGAAGCTGAGGGTCATCGAAGAAAGCATCTTCTGCTTTAATAATTTTCGTAGCTTCTTTTAATTCATTGTTAGTTATGATAGATGTAGAATATTTAGGTAAGCTCATTTTAGGGAGATATTCTACGATATCTACACCTTCTAAATTTGATAAATCATTCTTGGCTTTAGTTAATGATTTAGATGTATCGAATGTAATATCATACCATAAATCCAGGCCCTCTGCATGAGTCCTAGCTTCAAATTTCCCGCAGTAAGGGAATGTTCTTTTTATATTAGTAACTCCTAATCCAGAAAGAACATTGTCAGCAGATTTTACACCTATTGATAAGTAGTTATTATCAGATTTAGTAGCTGAGGCTACCTTTTCTGCTAAGGATGCAGAAAGTTTAAGTCTTATTTTACCTTTATTATAAGATTCGTTTATAGTATTTTCAGTCTTATTTACATCTTCAGATAAAGATTGTTCATCTTTACTGCAGCTAAAAAAAGTAGAACTAACTAATACTAAAATTAGTATGTATTTTTTCATAAATAATTTATTTTGAACAAAGATATATAAATTTACTAAAAGATTTGTAAAAAAAAAGGGTGCCATATGACACCCTTTTGTTTTATTTATCAATGTTTTATTGTTTAACCATTGAATATGAAGGAGCACTTGTAGTAAGATATAATATATTGATTACTGATCCAGTTTCATCAACTACTGCTACAGATTCTGTATTAGTATTAGCAAGAGTCAAATTATCTGATGAAAGCGCTAAATCAAAAGTCCCATCAGTGGTTAAAGAACCATCCTCGTTATATTTTGCTAAAATTGAGATATTACCTTCAGAATCAGTATATTCTTGACCAAGTTCTAATGTAAGACCAACAACTTCATCTCCTGAATAGATAGGTGTACCAACGAAGTTAGCTCCCCACCATGCAATATTATTTACCACTAGTTTTTCCAAATCGCCTTCGTATGGACTAACATTAACAATTGCATATTCTGCTCCAAAAGCACTTAAAGCATAATATGTTCCGTACCAAACATTGCTTATAGATGGAATCATATTAAGGTCCATCAGCCAAGATCCAAGTAACATATATAATGGATGTCCAATAACAGTTACTGTGGTAGTATCTACTGGTATTTTGAAATCGTCTGATTTATTAATTGCTACTTTAAAATCTAGATTAGCGACATTACCATCTACATTATAGATATTAAAATCTATAGTGTCTGTTGGATGATCATATGATAAAGTTAAAGTACCTGAAATATCTGATTCATCTAAGTCGTAATTTACACCAGCTTCAGCGCCATCTGGTAGTACATTGAATGATACTTTATAATCAGCATTTTTATCATTACCATTATATACAACTGGAATTTTAATTTTACCACTTTCGACTCCTTGATAAATGGAATATGATGCTTTCTCAAAAGTGACAACATCTTTCCATGTATAATCAATCGATTTATCGGCACATGAAGCTAATAAGAAAACTCCAAATGCTACCAAAATTATATTTAATATTTTTTTCATTCTATTTAATTTTATATTAATTATTCGATTCCCCAACCAGAGTTTTGTACTAAATTAGGATTAACTTTTATCTCATAAGAAGGAATTGGCCAATATATTAGTTTAGGATAATCAGCTGCTAAATTAATTTCTTGAAAGCTACTTGCAGGATTTGTAGTAATAGCTTCTATATCTTGAGGAATTCTACCATTAAAGCCTTCATGCCATCTTTTTAAACATTCGATATATAGACCTTCACCTATAGTTTCTCTAGCCCATTCTGCTTTTATATTCTCCATAGTAGGATCAGTAATATTTGCCTTACGAGCAGACTGTAATGCGTTAAGAGACAGTCTAGCGCTAGCAG
>JBAYDV010000147.1:0-3835 GCA_041668045.1 Bacteroidales bacterium
TAGCAGAATTAATAGGTTTTGGTGCTAGTGCAGTATGTCCATATCTTGCTTTCGCTCTAATAGAAAATATTGTTAAAAGTGGAAAAGTACAGCTAGATTATCCTACAGCTGAACGTCATTATATTAATGCTGTAGATAAAGGTCTTAAAAAGATAATTTCTAAATTAGGAATTTCAACTATAAGGTCTTTTCGTGGTGCTCAGTTGTTTACTTGTCTTGGCTTAAGTGAAGATTTAACAAAAAAATATTTTCCAGATTGTGAAACAATATTAGGATGTATTTCTTTAAAACAAGTAACAGATGATGTGTTATCATTGTTTAAAATGGGCATGGAGTCTCCTAAAGATGAAGTAAATACAAAATTGGGTATTCCTCATATGGGTAGTTATATGTATTCAAAAGGTGGCGAATCTCATGCTTGGACTCCTATTATGGTTAGGACATTAAAAGAGGCTGTAAGGAAAGGAGATTATGACGAATTCCTTAAGTTTTCTAAGATGTCTGATGAAAAATCTTCTCCTTTATTTATACGTGATTTGTTAAATATTAATTCTAATAATTCTATAGATATTTCTGAAGTTGAATCTGAGGAATCAATATGTAAAAGATTTGTAGCAGGTGCTATGTCTTTTGGTGCTATCAGTATCGAAGCACATAAGTTATTAGCGCGTGTAATGAATAAAATAGGAGGAAAAAGTAATACGGGAGAAGGAGGAGAGGATCCTACAAGATATATATTGAAAAAAGGTAAGATATCAGAACGTAGTGCTATAAAACAAATAGCCTCAGGTCGTTTTGGTGTAGATACAGAGTACTTAGTAAATGCTGATGAAATTCAAATTAAAGTAGCTCAAGGGGCAAAACCTGGTGAAGGTGGACAGTTACCTGGTTTTAAGGTAGATGATATGGTGGCTAAAACTAGACATTCTATTCCTGGTATAACATTGATTTCACCACCACCTCATCATGATATATATTCTATAGAAGATTTAGCTCAGCTGATTTTTGATATTAGAAATGTAAATCCGAATGCAGTAGTAAGTGTTAAATTGGTAGCAGGTCAGGGGATTGGTACTATTGCCGCAGGAGTAATTAAAGCTAAGTCGGATAAAATCGTAATTAGTGGTGCTGATGGAGGTACGGGTGCTAGTCCATTAAGCTCTATGAAATATGCTGGGCTTCCTATGGAAATAGGGCTGGCTGAAGTACAACAAACACTTATGTTAAATCATCTGAGAGATAAGGTGTTATTGCAGGTTGATGGAGAACTGAAAACAGCTCATGATATTATTATTGCCGCGTTATTAGGTGCGGATGAATATGCCTTTGGAACATCTTTATTGATAGCTATGGGTTGTGTTATGGATAGAAAATGTCATACTAATAAATGTTTAGCTGGTATTGCGACTCAAGATCCTGTGTGTAGAAAGAAATTTATGGCTAAAGATGCTGATGTTGAGAATTATTTGATATTCTTAGCTAGAAATGTTCGCGAAATTTTAGCTAGTATAGGAGTGAAATCATTAGATGATATTATAGGTCATACTGAACTTTTACAATTAAAAGATAAGTTGCCAAATAAGATTAAAGATATTTCTGTTGATAGCCTGTTGTATTGCCCAGAACCGACTGGAAGTAGAAAATTCTGTGGAAAGTATGAAGATAATTCTCTTCTTAAGACCAAAGATAATGAATTTATTAAAATGGCTAAGTTATCTATAAATGAAGGGATTCCAATCGAAATAAATAGTACAATATGTAATACTGAGCGTTCTGTCGGAACAATGCTTTCTGGAATAATCGCTAAAAAATATGGTAGTAAAGGTCTTAAAGATAATACTATATCTATTACTCTTAAAGGTTCTGCGGGTCAAAGTTTTGGAGCTTTTCTCGCGCATGGTATTAGTTTGTATTTAGAGGGTGATGCTAATGATTATTTAGGAAAGGGACTTTCTGGTGGTAAAATAGTAGTTTATCCGTCTTCTAATGTCTGTTTTGATGCTCAAAGTAATGTAATAGCAGGAAATACTATATTGTATGGTGCTACACAAGGAGAAGTTTATATAAGTGGGTGTGTGGGTGAAAGATTTTGTGTGAGAAATAGTGGAGCTTTAGCTGTGGTAGAAGGAGTTGGAGATCATGGTTGCGAATATATGACTGGTGGAAGGGTAGTAATCTTAGGTCAAGTAGGAAGAAATTTTGCAGCTGGAATGAGTGGGGGAATAGCTTATGTTTGGAATGAGAATAATGATTTTGATTATTATTGTAATATGTCTATGATTGAAATTACTTTATTAACAGCTCAAGATAAAAAGGAATTGAGAAATTATATAATAAAGCATTTTCATAATACAAAAAGTATAATTGCTAAAAAAATGCTTGATGATTGGGATAATTATTCGTCTCAATTCTTAAAGGTTTTACCTATCGAATATAAGAAAATTTTAGATTCTGAGAAAATAGTTTAATGTTCTAATACAATAATTTTGTATATTTGCGAAATGGAAAATTTCCGAATATGTGTTATTGTAATTATCTTTTTTCTTGGTAAGAATTATTTCGCATATAGTGCTGTTAGTAAATCTATTAATAATGGAACTATAGAGGGGGTAGTTTATGATAATGATAATAATAAAGGACTTTCCTTCGCTAATGTTATAATTAAGGGTACTAATCAAGGTACAGTAGCTGATGAGAATGGGCGTTATATAATAAAAGGTATTAAACCAGGATTTATAGTTTTGCAAGTCTCTTTTGCCGGCTATGAGACTAAAGTTTCAGATCAAATCTTGGTAAGTAATTCACAGGTTGTAAATTATAATATTTACTTAAATCAAGATAATAATCTGGAAGGAGTAGTAGTTAAACCGGATTTCTTTAAAAAGGAGGATTCTTCTCCTTTATCTATGCAGAGAATAGATAAGCGTGAGATAGAATCAAACCCAGGAAGTAATAGGGATATATCTAGAGTTATTCAGTCTTTTCCTGGAGTAGCTTCAACACCTGCTTATAGAAATGATGTTATTATCCGAGGAGGTGGACCTTCAGAAAGTAAGTTTTATTTAGATGAAGTAGAAATTCCTGTTTTAAATCATTTTTCTACACAAGGAGCCTCGGGAGGTCCTGTGGGAATTATCAATGCAGATTTTATTAGAAGTGTTAATTTTTATTCATCGTCTTTTCCTGCTGAAAAATATAATGCTCTTAGTGGGGTTTTGAGCTTCAAAGAAAAGGATGGAAATATGAATAAAATGAATTTACAGTTTTCTTTAGGAGCTAGTGAATCTGCTATAACATTTGATGGTCCTATTGGAAAGAAGACTAATTATATTTTTTCTGTTCGCAGGTCATATTTACAATTGTTATTTAGTGCTATTGGTTTACCTTTTCTACCTACATTTAATGATTATCAATTAAGAATAAAGACTAATTTTAATTCTAAAAATCAACTTACAATCATTAGTATAGGGTCATTAGACCATCTTAAACTTAATGATGATATTAAAGATCCAACTCCATCACAAGAGTATATATTATCTTATATACCTATTAATAATCAATGGAGTTATACTATTGGAGGTGTCTATAAACATTTTACTGATGTGGGTTACCATATGCTAGTCTTAAGCAGAAATGTTTTACATAATCAGCTTTATAAATATCCTAATAATGATGAGACTCAAGAAAAAACGTTTGATTATAATTCAGACGAGATAGAGAATAAGTCACGTTATGAATTTCATTTTCGTAATAATGATACAAAATATGTATTGAGTGCAAGTACAGAATATGTCGAATATAATAATGATACGCGACAAAAAACTTTTCTGTATGA
>JBAYDV010000148.1:0-3820 GCA_041668045.1 Bacteroidales bacterium
AACAATTAAAAATAAAATAAGATGAAAACAAAAACATTCTCTTGCATAGAAAAAACTCCAATTTCTTTTAATGAATTACAGGATATAGTCAATAATCGTTCTAATAATTATACTACTAGAACAGTTATAAAATATGATATTCCTGAATGTAGTAAAAAAAATGATAGATATTGCGTTTCTTTATATACTAGTAAAAACGGATTCAATCTATATCGTTGGTCAGATCCTAATAGATATCCTCCAATTATACGACCAAGTATTAAATTTGGTTATGTCAGAATAGGTTGGATTAAATTTAAAGAACTATAAAATGGGATATAAAATACTATGTTATTCTGTTAGGCTTAAAACATTAACAGAAATATCGCCCAAAGCAAGTAAGGCTATAGGATATGATGGTTCTAGTGCTATTATACCTAATTCTCAAATATTTGGCAGAAATAATAATGTAAATAAATCTCAAGCTTACTGGATTTCTGCATGGATCTTAGATAAAAAAGAATTAACGTACTCCCATAAAGTTAAAGCTTATTTTAACTCTAATGGGAAAAGACTGCCAAATATTACTATAACAGAATACTCTCCAAAGAAAGTAACCATAGATAATATTGATTTACCAGAGGACTTATTAAGATGAGACAATTATTAGCAACTCCACAGAAAGCCTTTGATAAGCTTAAGAGATTAAAAGTGGGTGCTCTATTTATGGAGGCTGGAACTGCTAAAACTAGTGCTGCATATGCACTCGTTAATAGTTTAAATGCTATAGATTATGTATTATACCTTGCTCCATATCAGACAATATTTCAAGAAGATTATTTTGAAACAATTAGAGCAGAGATTCAGAAATGTGGTGGTTTTAAAATGAAACATGATTTTATAGGCATAGAAAGCTTAAGTAATTCAGATAGAATTTATTTAGAAATTAGAGATAATCTAATTAAAGCACATAAGCCCTTTATTATTTGTGATGAATCTTTAAAGATAAAGAATTCACAAGCCAAACGTACTCGCCGTATTTTAGAATTATCTACTCTTGTTGAATATAAATTAATACTTAATGGAACTCCACTCAGTAGAAATCTATTAGACCTTTGGCCTCAAATGGAATTTCTTTCTCCTCGTATTCTTAGAATGGATGAAACTAAATTTAAAAATACATTCTGTAGCTATACAACTATAGTTAAAAGAATAGCAAATAAAACCTTACGTAAGGAGTGGATAAATGGATATGAAAACATTAACTATTTATATAAATTAATAGAGCCATTTGTGTTTGACGCTAAATTAGATTTACATACTCAGATACAAATTTTACCAATAAAATTTAATTTATCAGAAGATGAAATAGCTATACATAGAGAACTTAAGGAGACATATCTTAATGATGAATCATTAGAGATTTACGATAATAATATCTTTATGAAAATTACACAAAAAATGCAACATAGTTATTCTTTATCTCCTGAAAAATTTATAATTGTAGATAATTTGATTAAAAAATATGGAGTTGAAAAGATTCTGATATGTGCTAAATATGTAGATAGTCAGCAAGAACTTAAAAAACATTATCCTAATATAAGAGTATTAAGTTGGCAAAAAAATAGTATGGGTTTAAATCTTCAAAAATACTCAGTACTAATAAAATGGGATAAACATTGGGACTATGCTTTACATGATCAACTATTACATAGAATTTATAGAACAGGACAAAAAGAAAACTGCACTATAATTGAATTGACTGGTAATGTGGGGTTAGAAAAATTAATGGATAAAAATATAGTAAAAAAAGGAAGTTTGCTCAAAGGATTTAAATTAGAATCATTTAAAAAAACAATACAATCATTATGAATGTTTATGAATCAGCTAAAAAACGAATTGAATTAATCTTCAATGAATTTGACAATATCTGTATATCATTTTCAGGTGGTAAAGATAGTGGCGTTATGCTTAATCTTTGTATTGAATATATAAGAGACCATAAATTGGATAGAAAAATATCTGTCTTCCACATGGACTATGAGGCTCAATATCAAATGACAACAGAATACGTTGATAAAGTATTATCTGAAAATAATGATATTATAGATGTATATAGATGCTGTATTCCTTTCAAAGTTACTACTTGTACATCTATGTCAGAAAGTTTTTGGAGGCCATGGGAAGCAAGCAAAAAGGATATATGGGTACGAGATTTACCTGATAAATGTTACACTGAAAAAGATTTTCCTTTCTTTGAGGATAATATGTGGGATTATGATTTTCAAATTAAGTTTGGTGAGTGGCTACATGCACAGAATCACGCAAAAAAAACAGCATGCCTGGTGGGGATAAGAACTCAGGAATCTTTAAATAGATGGAGAACAATTTTTCACGAAAAAAACAGAAAACGCTACAAGGGGCTTAAATGGACTACAAAGATGAGTGATAATATTTATAATCTCTATCCTATCTATGACTGGAGAACAGAAGATGTATGGATCGCTAATGGTAAATTTGGATGGTCATACAATAAGCTATATGACTTATTCTATATGGCTGGAGTAGGTATAGAAAAACAAAGAGTAGCTTCTCCTTTTATTTCAGAGGGCAAAGGAGCTTTAAGTCTTTATAAGGCTATAGAACCTCATACATGGGGTAAACTAATCAGTCGTGTTAATGGAGTAAATTTTACTGGCATATACGGAGGGACTACAGCTATGGGATGGAAAAGCATTACCCTTCCTAAAGGCCATACATGGGAAAGTTATATGTATTTTCTATTGGATACACTACCACCTAAAGCTAAAGCATCTTATACTAGTAAATTAGAAACAAGTATGAAGTTCTGGCAAGAAAGAGGAGGTGTTTTATCTCAAGAAGTAATAGATAAATTGAAAGCTGCAGGAGTAAAAATAGAGGTCTTAAATCATACTAACTATCAAACAAAAAAACTCCCAGTTAGAATGAAATATCTAGATGATATAGATATAAAGGAATTTAAAGAAATCCCTACATATAAACGAATGTGTATATGTATAATGAAGAATGACCACCTATGTAAATATATGGGTTTTTCTCAAACAAAAAATGAATTATTAAGAAGAAAGAAAATTTTAAATAAATATAAATCAATACTATAATTATGAAATTCATAAGTCCAGTATATAACGTAAAAGCAGTCCCTTTAGAAAAAATAAGGGCAAATAGTTATAATCCTAATTCAGTAGCTCCACCAGAAATGAAGCTATTAGAAACTTCAATATGGGAAGATGGATATACAATGCCTATTGTATGCTATTATCTCGAAGATGAAGATTTATACGAAATAGTAGATGGGTTCCATCGTTATACTATTATGTTAAAAAGTAAAAGAATTAGAGATAGAGAACATGGAGTAATACCAGTTTCTGTAATAGATAAACCATTAACAGACCGAATAGCATCTACTATTAGACATAATAGAGCCAGGGGAACACACTCGATAGAGCTTATGACTAATATCGTCGCAGAGCTTGTCGAAAGTGGTATGAGCGACAGATGGATAATGAAACACATAGGTATGGATGCAGACGAAATATTACGTCTAAAACAAATATCAGGACTAGCATCTTTGTTTAAAGATAAAGAATTTTCAAAAATATAATAAATAAGCAAATGATAACAGACGAGATTATAGATATAATATCTGAACAGAGTGGCGAGGTACTAAATCTTCATAAAAATTATATAAAAGAAAAAATATGTGGACTAATAGATATATGGAGGATGTTAGGAATAATAAGTATATTATAGTTAAATAAAATTATAAACCAATTAAAATAAAAGCATCATGAAAAAA
>JBAYDV010000149.1:0-3734 GCA_041668045.1 Bacteroidales bacterium
CTAATCTTTCTAAATTAACATTAAAAAAAATCGAAAGAGTTAGACTTAATAAAGCTAATTTTGGGAAACTGAATCCATTCGTATTTTTTATACTTATTTTTATTGGGTTATTTTGTTTGATATTTTTAATGGACCCTCTTACGGACTGGATGCCTCAGCCAGAATGGTTTACTAAACTCATGGAAACAGCTGTAGGTGGCAATATTTATATTACAATATTTGGCGTGGCTATATGTGCTGCTTTTTGTGAAGAATTTTTCTGTAGAGGTATTATTTTAAGAGGTTTATTAAGACATTTAAGTCCTACGAAGGCTATTATATGGTCTGCATTTATTTTTGCTTTTATACATCTTAATCCTTGGCAAGGTATAAGTGCTTTTATTTTTGGCCTATTTTTTGGTTGGATTTATTATAAAACACATTGTTTATGGTGTACTATATTTTTACATTTTACAAATAATTTCTTTTCATGTATCGCAGACCAAATTTTTCCAAATATGAACACGGAATTATCTTTAAGAATGAATATAGCTAATGATGAAAAATATTGGTTAATATTATCAATAGCATTTGGACTTTTTACTGTAATATGGGTAGTTATAACTAAATATATACCTACTTCTGAAACTAATTTAGTTTTTAATAGAAAAAAAAATAATTAATTATATAATGAAAGATTTAAAAGAATTATATCCTATAAGATTTAAGCCTATACTAAGTGAAAGAGTATGGGGCGGAGACACATTAATAAAAGAATATCATAAAGGAGAGGAAGATAAAATTTATAATAATCCAATTGGTGAAAGCTGGGATGTTTGTGGGTTTAAAGATAAAAGTTCTATAGTTGAAAATGGATTTCTAGCTAAAAATGATTTATTTAGCATAGTTGAAATTTATATGGGGAACTTAGTTGGAGATGACATATATAAAAAATATGGTAATGAATTTCCACTATTAATCAAGCTTCTTGATATTAAAGATCGCTTGTCTGTACAAGTTCATCCTGATAATCTCACTGCTTTTGATAGACATAATTCATATGGAAAAACTGAAGCTTGGTATATATTAGAAGCTGATGAGAACGCTAAAGTATATATGGGCTTTAATAAAGACATATCACCTAATGAATTTTATGAAAGAAGTAAAAATGGAACTTTAGAAGAAGTTTTAAATGTCATTAAACCTAAGAAAGGAGATTTCTTCTTTATAGAAGCAGGTCTAATACATTCTGCTCAGGGACATTTGGTAATCGCTGAAGTTCAACAGCTTTCTGATGTAACTTATAGAATATATGATTGGGGAAGAGAAAACGATCCTAAGACTAAAAGAGAGATGCATCTTGATTTAGCATATGATGTCATTAATTATAAAAAATATGATAGAGAAAAATATTTTATTCCTTCAGCTGAAACAGTTAAAGATCCCCATAGATCACCTGTTTTAACTAAAAATGAATTTTTCTCTATTAATGAATTAGCTTTAACAGATCCCTTACATATTTACATAGATAAATATAAAAGCTTTATTTTATATTTCTGCTGTGAAGGTAAAGCTTCTATACAGCCATATTTACCGAAAGAAGGAAAAAATCAAGTAGAAATCTTAAAAAAAGGTGAATGGATATTAGTTCCAGCTTCTTACGACGAATTCCTTCTTTCCCCAGAGACTAAGGGTACAAAAGTATTAGAAGTATTTGTTCCTTTCATCGAGGATACTAAAGATGATTACATAGATGAATCAATTCCTAAAGATATAAAAGATTAAAATCAAATGGAGAATAAGACCAGAATTGACAAATACCTATGGTCTATAAGAGTATATAAAACCAGATCTATCGCTGCTGAAGCATGTAAGAAGGGACAAGTATCTTTGAATAACGTAACAGCAAAACCATCTAAAGAAGTTCAAGCTGATGATGTTATAATATGTCGTAAACAGGGTATCTATTATAGATATAAGGTTATAGAACCAATAAGTAAAAGACAGCCTGCAGCAAATGTACATAGCTATGTTGAAGATATTACTCCTAAAGAAGAATTAGATAAAAAGGATACTACAATTGGCAATATTTATTTTAAGAGAGATCGAGGAACTGGTCGACCGACTAAAAGAGACCGTAGAATGATTGATAAAATAATGAACGATTTGACTGAATAAAAAAATAGCCACTAAATTTAGTGGCTATTTTTTATTATACATATTCATCGTACGATCTGGTCCAATCGTGCCGAACGCTTTTATTATATCTACAGCTCTTTCTCGTGCTGCTTTTATATCTTCTATTTCTTCATCTGTCCATTTACCTAAAACAAAATCGGCTGGAGAACCAAATCCTACGTGAGATCCAATTCCTACCCTCAATCTTGAATATTGCTGGGTTCCTATCATTTCAGCTATATTTTTAAGACCATTATGTCCTCCATCACTACCCTTTTTTCTTAACCTTAATTTGCCTAAGGGTAAAGCCATATCATCAGCTATTACCAATAAATTTTCTATAGGTATTTTTTCTTTTTGTAACCAATAATTCACTGCTTTTCCACTTAAATTCATAAAAGTAGAAGGTTTTAAAAGAATAAAGATTCGTCCCTTATATCTTAATTCAGCTACATCGCCATATCGCTTCGTTTCAAAAACAATATTGGATGCCTGAGCACAGACATCCAATATAGAAAAACCAACATTATGACGAGTATTTATATATTCATAACCTATATTACCTAGGCCAGTAATTAAATACTTCATACTCGTAATATGTTATTATTATTTAGCTTCTGCTGCAGGTGCCTCAGCTCCTTCAGTAGCTTCTCCTTCTGTAGTTTCAGCTTCTGCTACGTCAGTAGTTACATCATCAAGAGATATAGCACGTGTGTGTCTTACAGCACATATAGCAGTGGTCTTTGGAGTTAATATTGTAACATTATCATAAGATAAATCACCAGCAGTAAATTGATGTCCTAATTTTAAAGGAGTGATATCAATATCAAGAATCTCTGGAAGTTTATCAACTAATCCACTAACTCTTACTTTTCTCTTATAAATAAGAAGTTTACCACCTTGTTTAATACCTTCTGAATGTCCAATGATTTGGATAGGAAGATCCACAACGATAGGTTTAGCCTCATTAACAGCTAAGAAATCTACGTGTAATGGAGCATCAGTAACTGGATGGAATTGAATATCATGCATAGTAGCATCATATACTTTACCATCTAATTCGATATTAAAAACATAACTATATTTAGTATTGATAACCTTTAATAAAGATTTTAGCTCAATAGTAAATACTTTATTCTCTAGACCTTCCCCATATAATACACATGGTACTAATCCAGCTTTTCTTAAATGTTTAACTTCTGATTTTCTGACAGTTGATTTAGCAGTCGCAGCTAATTTGATTTGTTTCATCGTATTTTAAATAAAAAATGTGTTACTCAGTCTGGTCTTTCCAGACCCCATTGCACCAAAAAAATAATTTTTTAACGCGGCGCAAATATATGCAAAATATTTAAAAAGTCCAATTAATAACTAGCTTAGTTTCTTGAATATTGCTTTAATCATTTAAATCTTCTTCCCTGATTAAACTAACAGCTTTATTCCAATCTAAATCATAATAATATTTATAGAGTTCATCACTTTTTGGATTAGGAATATAGCAACTTAAGCCACTACAATTTTCAAGATCAAAAGAATCTAAAAATGAATCAGTATGAGCTTCGTATAATACTGTTTTA
>JBAYDV010000150.1:0-3658 GCA_041668045.1 Bacteroidales bacterium
AGATCAGCATTGCCTTTCATTAAGTCTTTAATGATTAAAGCCATCTTAACGACGAACTCCCAATCATGTTCTTTTTCTGCAGGAGATTTTTGATATTGTTTATCATTTTTATCAAAACCTATATTACAGTTAGATTTGGTCCAAGCTAAAGCTTTTTCGAATTCTTTTTTATCATATATACCTTCTGTCATACGACGTATGATCTCAACTTCATCTACAGATTCGACTCTTAGTCCAAGATATTCTTCCATGAAGTTTGAATCGATAATGGAGCCGGCAATACCCATGCATATAGAACCAATTTGTAAGAAAGATTTTCCTTTCATAGAAGCAACAGCTATAGATGCTCTACCAAATCGAAGTAATTTTTCTCTTACGTCATCAGGAATAGATGTATCATCTGCCTCTTGAACATCATGGCCATAAATACCAAAAGCAGGGAGACCTTTCTGAGCATGAGCAGCTAGTACAGCAGCTAAATAAACAGCTCCAGGACGTTCTGTTCCATTAAATCCCCAGACTCCTTTAATCGTATTTTTATCCATATCCATAGTTTCTGAACCATAGCACCAACATGGAGTGACTGTTAACGTAATAGCGACACCTTCTCGACTAAATTTATCGGCACATGCGGCTGCTTCAGGTACTCGGCTGATAGTAGTATCTGCGATAACTACCTGTACAGGTGTTCCATCTGAATATTTCAAATTATCTGTGAATAATTTTGCGGCTGATTTAGCCATATTCATAGTTTGTTCTTCTAGAGATTCTCGAACTCTTAGAGCTCCTTGTCGTCCATCGATAGTAGGACGAATACCAATTTTTGGATAGGTTTTCATCATTTATGTGTATTAATTTTGTTGTTTGTTTTTTAAATAAATTTTATATCGTTCATCCCAGAAATCTTTTTTGCTTATATCGGGCAATATGATCTCAGGCTTGTATTCTACTTCTTTGCGAGCATCTTCGACTGATGGGGCTAGTTTAGCTCCCACGAATACGAAGAATGATGCACCAAGCACCGTCGTTTCTTTTTGGTCTATTAGCTTAATCGGCAATTGGCATATATCTGCTCGTAACTGGTTCCATCTTTTATTCTTCGAACCACCTCCCACGCAGATAATTTGACTCGCCTTAAAACCACCTGCATCTTGCAATGCTTCCATTGCCTCACGAAGACGGAAAGAAAGACTTTCCAGCAGGGCTTCATATATTTCTTCTCTTTTCGTGGCAATGGTAAGACCTTTAATGCTACCCCCGGAACTGGCATCTGCTTCTTTATAGAAGTCTGGGTTTATCAGAAGACCTGATTTACCATCTTCTACTAGTTCGACATCGGCATCTATTTTATTATATAATTCTCTACCTTGCAGACCTGAATAGAAATTTTTAAAAAACCATTCTAATATGCCTGATCCTAACCAGTTTTGGCCTGTATCGCATATACCATTCTGTACATCAAGTTCTCTTGTTAAATTAGATTCTATTGAGACTTTTTTTAGTGTATTAATAGAACTTCTACCCATTAATATTTCCCACGTTCCTGAGCTTAATACAGGTTCGTTCAAATCAGCTCCTGAGCCAAATACTGCGAATTGGGTGTCATGTCCTGCGAAAAATACAGGTGTGCCGATAGGTATCATGGTATCTTTATATCCTCTTTCATTGACTTCTCCAGCTTTATCTCCTGGCTGAGCTATTTCTCCAAATAATGAGCTGACTATTTCCAGGGCAGATAATATCTTTTCTGAAAAATCGCGTTTCTTGAGGTCTGTCATCATAGATGTACCGACCATGGTGATATCATTTTTAAAGTTCCTGAGAGTTTGTTGATTAGTAATGATGGTATAAATAAGAAGCGGTATGCTTTTTTGAATAGTTCTGGTTTATTATCCTTGAACCATTTCATTTTATAAATGGTATTAAATGCATAAGGAAAAACACCACTTATTTCATAAAGGTCTTCATTGGATATGTATTGATCTATTTGATTTACTATTGACTCGGTGCGTTCACATTGCCATGAAATTACAGGATAAAGTATATTGCCATTATTATCTACGAAGGTACCATCTACTCCAAAGGTGGTGAAGGTAACGTCTGCTATGCGATTTGTATCTATTTCGCTCATTACATATTGGGATGCGACTGATAATTTATTCCATAGTTTATCTATATCCCATATTCTTCCTCCTTTAAGGTGTGGGTCTTCATCAGTGTTATTTGGCATTGATTTGGATGCGATAATTTTTCCTTCTCTAGTTATAGCGACTACACGTACATTTGTAGCTCCACAATCAAATACTATAGCTATGTTTTTTTCCATAATGTTGGTTAAATTTTGTATTTTAAAAAACATTATAAAAATAAACTTAATAGAATTCAATTCTGTGTCTAAAAATCTTATATTTGTATCTAAAATAAACATTTACTTATTTTAGTTACTAATTATAGTGATTATTTACGGCGTGTTATGAATAAAAAATATTATAGTGGGGATCCTTCTGAGATTGTCCAATCTTTTCCAAAGTTTAATTTAGAACTTTTGTGTTGTAGGTTATGGTGGTTAAAGAATTGGGAACATAAAGAATTATCTTATCCTTTTTGGCGAATATATTATAATAGACAAGAAGGAGCGTCTATCATAAGTAATGGTTCTATAATTGATTTAAAACCTAATAGAATTTATCTGATTACCCCAAATACGAGTTATGCGTCGAAGTTATTTGATCATAATATACCACGATTCGGCCACAAAGTGAGTGGTGGCCGAATAGCGATTATAAGGCCAGAAGAGAGAAAACTTATTAGTACTCATCAGGCTATAGAGCACTTGTTTATACATTTCACGATAGGCTTCCCATATGATACTATTGCCCCGAAAATATATTCTTTCGAGATAAATAAACATTTCGAAGATATGCTAGGTAAGATCTATATTGACTGTCATGAAGATAGACGGAATATAGATATACATATGTATTTAATTCTTCAAACTCTTATTAGTGAAATGTTATTGAAGATAGATACGCATCATTGGGAGCAAATTACTAAGGATGATCGTATTAGTAGAGTAATTAATTATATCGAGCAAAATATCACTGGTGATCTTTCGAATAAAAAGCTTGCGGATGTAGCGTGCATGGCTAGAAATTCATTTTCCTTTTTGTTTAAAAAAGAAGCAAATATTTCTGTGCAACAATTTATCAAAAGAAAGCGTATAAATTCAGCTTGTATGATGTTATTACATTCTGAATTAAGCATTGATGAAATCGCTGAGGCTACAGGTTTTAGTAATCGCTATCATTTCACAAGAGTTTTTAAAGATATTACCAAAACATCACCAGGACATTATCGTAAAGAGTATATATTATCTCCTCATATGTTAATATAAATCTATTTTTACATTAACCTGTTATTATTATTTACATTCTACACTTGAGAAGAATGCAGGTCTTTTATCAAATTTTCTTGTCCTGTTTTCACACTTTTTTGACACTTATTATAATTTCCATTTTCTAACCAACTGAATACCTGATACTTACAAATTCCATTTTATAACAAGTGTAATTTTTCTGTGAAAACCTTCCATCAAAACCTGCCTGGCCATACAAAACTTTCCCAAAATGTAATACATTTCATCACTCCTCGGCTATAT
>JBAYDV010000151.1:0-3578 GCA_041668045.1 Bacteroidales bacterium
AAATGTTTGTATAATATATAGCTATTGCATGTTATTAGATTATAAGTTATCTTTGTTTATAAAATACAATGATGTGTCATAAAATATTAGTGACAGGTGGAGCTGGATTTATAGGATCCCATTTATGTAAAAGATTATTAAATGATGGTAACGAAGTTATCTGTTATGATAATCTATTTACCGGTCATAAATGCAATATAGAAAATTTATTAGAAAATAATAGATTTGAATTTATTCGTGGTGATGTAACTTCTAAATTAGATTTCGATGTTGATAAAATATATAATTTAGCTTGTCCAGCATCTCCTATACATTATCAAAAGGATCCAGTTAAAACTATTAAAACTAGTGTGCTAGGTGCTATCAATGTTTTAGATTTAGCTCGTGATAAAAGATGTAGGGTTCTCCAAGCATCTACAAGTGAAGTATATGGTGACCCAGAAGTTCATCCACAGGTAGAAAATTATTGGGGAAATGTCAATCCAGTCGGTATTCGTTCATGTTATGATGAAGGAAAAAGATGTGCTGAAACTTTATTTATGGATTATCATAGGAATTTTAATATTGACACAAAAATCATTAGAATTTTTAATACCTATGGTCCAAATATGGATAAAAACGATGGACGTGTAGTTTCCAATTTTATAATGCAAGCTTTAAGTAATCAAGATATTACTATTTATGGTGATGGTTCTCAAACCAGAAGTTTTCAATATGTAGATGATTTAGTAGAGGGGATGATAAGAGTAATGAACACACCAGATGATTTTCATAATCCAATAAACATTGGAAATCCTGTAGAATATACTATTAAACAGTTAGCTGAAAAGATAATTAAGCTTTGTAATTCAAAATCAAAAATAGTATTTATGCCTTTGCCAAGCGATGATCCTAAACAAAGGAAACCTGACATTTCTCTAGCTAAAGAGAAGTTAAATTGGATTCCTAACGTAAAAGTAGATGAGGGGTTAATGAGGACTATAGAATATTTTAAGATAATCTACAACGTAAATCTAATTTAATGTTTAATTATGAAAATTGTTCCTTCTGATTATAATATATTAGTCGTAGATGATATTGTTTCTAATATAATGCTTCTTAAGGCTATCTTAAAAAGATATAATTATAATATTGATTCTGCTTCTAGTGGTGAACAAGCTATTGAAATAATTAAGAATAAGGTGCCTGACCTAATTCTATTAGATGTTATGATGCCTGGTATGAGTGGTTATGATGTAGTGGAATATATTAGAAAAGATTTAGACCTTCAGGAAGTGCAAATAATTATGCTTACTGCTTTAAATAGTAATGAAGATATTATAAAAGGCTTCGCTATAGGTGCTAATGATTTTGTCTCAAAACCATTTAATCATGAAGTTCTTTTAAAAAGAATGGAATTCCAATTATCTATTATCGCTTCACGAAGAATTATAGAACAGCAAGCCCAAGAATTAAGAAATACTATTAAAACACGAGATAAACTTTATTCTGTAATAGCTCATGATTTAAGATCTCCTTTAGCTACTTGTAAAATGATAATGAATTTCGTTATGGACCAACAAATCCCTAATGAAAAAGTATCAGATGATTTAAAAGAAATGCTAGAGAATGTTAATCTAATTACGGAAGATGCTTATACGTTATTTGATAACCTCTTAAAATGGACTAAAACACAGACAGGCCAATTAAAACGAGTAGTTCAAGAGGTAAATGCTAATGAGATAGTGGAAGGATCTATAAGTATGCTAGAATTAATAGCTCAAAATAAAAATATCAAGCTTAATGTGTCTTATACTGAGGATGATATTACTTTGAAAACAGATATTGATATGAATAAAACTGTTTTTCGTAATTTAGTTAGTAATGCTATTAAGTTTTCTGATGAAGGTTCTACTATAAATGTTTTAATAGAAGCGGATGAAAATAATGTATATTATTCTGTTATAGATCAAGGAACAGGAATGAATGAAAGTAAAGTAAATAAAATATTATCAGGAACTGTCGATTTCTCTAATTTGGGAACTAAAGATGAAGAAGGTTCAGGATTAGGTTTAATCTTAGCAAAAGAATTTGTGGAAAGAAATGGGGGAGAGATGTCTATTGTATCTAAAGAGGGAGAAGGTAGTACTTTTAAATTTTATTTGCCGAGATAATATATTATTCAAGTTCTGTAATTTGCATCTTATGGTCACTTAAATTATGTCTATCGATGTAAAAATAATGACATTCAATATTTTTTGAATGAAAAATATAGTCTATTCTTAGTAGATTGAAAAAACCTGTTATAGTATTAGGATAAGATGAGCCTTTTTCTTTGAATGTATCTTTTAATAATCTATTAATCGTCCTATAGCAGTAACCTGTAGGTGTTTCATTAAAATCACCACAAAGAACTATTGGTGTATTAGAAGATAATATAATATTTTGAATATATGCTATTTGACCTTTCCTTATGGAATTATTAGTATTATATCTTTTTACGCTTAAAGTGCTATTATTTTTAATGCTATTTAAAGATAATCCTGTAGTTTGAAGATGAGTATTTATTATTTTATATTTTTTAGTACCTATAATGATATCTCCAGATATGATACTATTATTAAAAAATCTAAAACCATCTATTGATATATTACTTAATGGATATTTGCTAAATATAGCAAGACGAGCTTTTGATAGTTCGTTGTTATTAATAATATGATATGGATAATTAGAAAAATTATTAGCAAATGCAAGTGAATCTTGACCATTTATCTCTCTATATTCTTGAAAACATACTACATCAATATTGTAATAATCTAGTAAAAATTTTATTTCATCTAAAGTATTATATTTGCCATTAGAAAATGAATGTGTATTTAAAGATGCTATCCTTAAATGATTTTCTTCATTATATGTATGTATTGTAGGACTTTTATGAATAGGTATTATAGCAGGTAAAAAATAAAGTTGAGAAATAGTAGCTGCTAAAAGCATTATGTAATATATTTTATTTTTTTTATGGAGAAAAAATAAAAATAAAAAAATATCTATAACTAAAAATAAGAATGTATAGTTAGTTAAAGCACTAACGTTAATTAAATTTATTAGTGATAAGATTGATATAATATATGCTAAAGTCTTAAAGAATATTAATTTATTTTCTTTCATAAGATAAGTATTATTTTCTTTTGGCTTTTTCCCAAGAACCTGATTTGTCTCCAGATTGTGTTCTTTTAAGTAGATAAAAGAATCCTTTAATTACATTGATATTCATAAATAGAAAGTAGTAGGGGATATATGTAGCTTTGTATTTAATATTTCTATTAGCGAAATGTTTCCCAATACCAGCTAATATGTAAAAAAATATTTGACAGATTAAAATAAATATATATAGTATTTGATTATGAGAAGAAATACATAGAACTATATTTATTGGTAGTAAAAGAAATAAAATAATAGGAGTTATACTCCATCTGAGGACTCTATGAGATATATATTGAAAACTTAGAGTTTTGTATTTGAAAATGTTTAAAAGAGGTTTTAATCTAAGTATAGATTGTAAACCTCCAGCTGCTATTCTTACTTTTCTTTTACTTTCC
>JBAYDV010000152.1:0-3556 GCA_041668045.1 Bacteroidales bacterium
CAAAGGGTGAATAATAGTATTCTTTAGATTAAACACTTCAGAAACAGATTCTTTAGTAATTATACTTATATCACCTATACCAAATACATTATATAGTATAGGTTCTATATCAGGAAATGCCGAATACGATCTTGGGAAAGGGTCTTTTCTCCCCCATTGATAAAGTAAACCTAAAGTAGTAGAAAGACCTGGAGTAGATGTTGTAGCACCAAGATCTCTATCCATAAAAGTATAAGATGCTCCTGCTGTATTAATAATGGTACAAGTCTTTCCTGTATCTGGATTATAATCTGTTACCCAGATATGCCAACTCCAAAGAATATTACCAGTCTGATGTTCTCCACTATAAGCTGCGATTACAGCATTGCCTGATTTCGAACTAGATATAATATTCACTTTTTTATCCATACCTATTTCTCCCAAAACTATTAGATTAGGAGAAGTCTGCCACAATATACCTACTGACGAAGGGTTAATCCTTGTACTAATACCGGTATTGGCCACATCACCACCATTGCCCCGTACATTGACAGGATTCTCAAAAAACCATTTGGGGGCATTATGTAAGAATTAGCAGTCTCTTGAACTATATCTGAAGCATAAGTTATTTGGCAAGAGGTTATGGTCATACATACCTCTACTAAGGCTAAAATCGAAACGATTAGCTTTACTTGTTTCAACGGTCTCATGGAATTTATTAATAATCTTGAAGTTTATAAATAGAAGCCTTTTTAATTTTAATAAATGTTGATTCGATCTCAATAGACTAATATAATACCCTTTTCATAAGCAAAAGTCGGACCTCTGTTCCCGTATAATAATCCTCATCTACTAAACGGAAATCATTTCTCTCATAAAACTTAACAGCTGTAAAATTATCCTTTCTCACTGTTAAACTTATACCAGACGAACCTCTTTTGATACAATAATCGATAGACATCTGCATTATTTTTTTCCCTATTGCCAAACCTTGATAATCATGATTTACACAAAAAAAAGGAATATAAGAATCTTTAGGTGAAAGATTAAAATAAAGAGAAAGCAAAGCGATTATTTTATTTTCCTTTAAGGCGACGAAATGAATAGCCCTCTCAGACAACTTATGAGAATATGCTTTTAAATCAACACGATCACTTAAAGAAGGATACAACGCATCATCATTCTCCTTTAAAAAGTCAAAAATCAAATCATCTGACAATTCATTTCTCTCAAATACTCTATATTCTATATTCTGCATAATATAATTATAAATCCATAATGCGAGGTACTATATCCTTACAACCTTTGATCCCTATCTTAGGAGTAACTAATTCTGGATCTGTCCCTTTACCTTCAAGCCATAATAAAATTTGTTTTGGAAAATCGACACCAGAAAGATGCGAAAATGGATATTGTCCTCCAAATCGACAATTCATCTCTAAAACATAAATTTCATTACTATCCGTCACGAAACAATCCACATCCAAATTAGCTATATGGCCTAATCTTTTAGAAATTAATCTCGTAACAGGCTCGAAAATAGAACTATCCACTATCTCAGCTATATCTGTCTCCCCAGCTCGCATAGCTTTCTTCTGCTTGGCTACCGTACCGACATACTGTTTATTAAAATCATTTAATACATCACAGCCATACTCCTTCCCCGATATCTTCTCTTGAATAATAACACATGAATCAATAGATTCCTGAGACTCATAACGCAGATAAGTTTGAAAAATCTCACGTTTTAACTTAGCATAAAAAACTTCCAGTTCATCTTCATTTTCTGCCTCATAAATCCCTATAGAACCCATTCCCCACCTGGGTTTTAAGATTACAGGAAATGAAATTTTATTTTCATGCAAAGCCTGAAAAACCTTTTTCAATGATAGAAAAGTAGGAATAACTCTTAAACCTATTTCTTTAAAAAAAGAATACGTCAGATACTTATCATTACAAACTCTTATCGCTTCATAATTAGAGACGACTACCTTAATTCCATTTTCTTTAAATAACTCCTTATTCTTAGACAAAACAGGAAGATCTATATCGAAAAGAGGCAATATAGCTGAAATATTATTCCCCTTACAATACTCTAACAGAAAATCTATATATCCAGAATCATATATCTTAGGAGTAATAACATACTTATCTGCCTGAAGCATAGTATATGTCATCTCGCTATTAGACGCGTGAACCATACCATCGCCACATAAAGCTTTCTGAAAATAATGAACCATATAGGTCCTGCGTCCGACTGATGTTAATAAAATATTCATCACTTATTATATTTTGTTAGATAACAGATTAAATATACCCCCTGTATTCCAGAAAAGTACATCTTTTCCTTCCATCTCTCTATTATTTAAAACCATTTCCCTCATACCAAAAAAAGCTTTCCCTGAATATGTAGGATCAAGAATGAGCCCTTCTTTTAAAGCCATATCTCTTATTAAATCCTCTTCATTTTTAGAAGAAGACTCATAACCATCTGCTATATAATCATCTTTAAAAATGATATCTGACCTATCTGAATATGGAAGCTCTAGATACGATTCTAATTCATTAACAGACTTAAATATTTCATTCACGCCTCTCTCTTTCATTCTAGCTATACTCACTCCTATTACTTTAGCTTGAGGATAAAAATATTTAGCACCAACATGCAGACCAGCATGAGTAGTACCCGTTCCTGATGCGAAAAAAATATAATCAGGAAAAAAATTTATTTGTTTCGTTAAATTTCTAACCGCTTCATAATATGCATAAGACCCTTGCAAACAATGTCCTCCTCCCCATATATAATATGGACGACAGCCATCTGCTTCGAAATCACTCATTGCCTTATCCATAGTTTTCGCTACATCAGACTTAGAACAATAAATAATCTCTGCTCCTACCATTCTACACAGATACATATTTTGCGACAGATATTCATTCTCAGGATGATCATTATGAACGATAATCTTAATCCTCATACCTAATTTAGAAGCCATCAAAGCAGTCGCTCTACTATGATTTGAATTTAAATCTCCTGCAGTAACGATAGCATTACATCCTTTCTGCAGTGCATCATAAAGAATATACTGAGATTTTCTAGCTTTATTCCCTCCATATAAACCAGGAAATAAATCATCTCTTTTAATATATAATTTGATTTTGAAAAGCTCACTTATACGAGGAAAAAACTCGACAGGAGACTCCAAAAAATCAAAATGTTTTAGCTCTTTCATACTTTACCTTTTATAACACCTTATACTACTTCAAAAGCTGCAGTGTATTTACAAAGATAGAAAAAATGACAATCTTTATTGCAATATTGATAAATCTACTTTATATAAATCTGGAACTTCATGATACATATCTTCCATAGCATATTTCTCACCTTTTGGACATCTGTCTATGCGTTTAGTAATATATGCAAATAATTAATATTATACCTATTAGATTGCTAACAAGGCCAAAATATTAGGCAAAAAAATATCCAAACATAAAATACAAAAGAGTAAATGTTGTGGTGGTACTTTTTTTAAACGGCTATTTTAGCATATAACTCATTGTATATCTGTATTTTACA
>JBAYDV010000153.1:0-3547 GCA_041668045.1 Bacteroidales bacterium
GAAAACTTCATTTAATCTCAAAAATAATCTTTAAACAAAAATAATAATAGCGTTTTTATTAATAAAAAACGCTAGATATTATCGTGTTATTCAGAAAACCTGTACTTCATCGGATGCTTACATAGATTGTAAAGATTCTGGAATTTTATTAAAAATAATAGAAGTTCTAAAAAGATCTATTAACGATGAGGTATCACTTAATGCTTTTGATGTATATAAATGTTTAAGTCTAATTTCTTTAGATTGGTTAGTTGAAAATTTCGAAGAATTTGCCTCTAAAATAGGGAGAAAAATCTCTTATTCTATGGTTTCTAATTTACAAGATTATGCTTCTTCAGAATTATTTAGGTTAGCATTATCTAGTTTAAAAGATGAAAAAGAACCTAATGCTTTTAATTTGCTTGGATTTGGAGAAGATTTTAGGCTTAGTAGCAATAAAGTTATAAAATATTTATCAATATATAGTGATCCTATAGATTGGTTAGCCAGAGTTTATGCGGGATTATTTAAAAATGAAGATCCCTCATATTATGAATTTTTAAGTCCAGAAGATAAGTTTGAAATGGGAGATCAAAAAGTTGACTATTTTTTATTTAATCCAGGTTATTTTGATCCTATTTTGAATGGCGGGAGCTGTTTAACAAACAATTCTACTCAAATACTTGATGAAGCTTGGCAACATCTATCTGACAAAGGTCAAATGATATTAGTATTACATTCTGATCATTATTTTGGAGACTATAGCTTAAATGAATTTGTAAAAAAATCTATAAGTGAACTAGATGCATTAGATACTGTGATGATTTCAAATCTAAAAAATGAGAATTCTTCTGATTGGATGGTTTTTATTTTTAATAAACAGAAATCACATCCCAATGAAGTAAAATTTATAGAAGCTTCAACCGAATTGGGAAAAGCAGCTAAAGAAGAATCATTTATTGATGCAGTCAAATCTGAGGATTCTAATGTAGTTTCATTTATTTCAAATGAACGTATTGCTCAAGAGAATTATATATTAAAACCAGCACTTCTACATATGTCTGAAATAGAAGTACCTCAAGGTTTTTCATTGAAAAAAATAAAAGATTTTGCTACCATGTATAATGGTCAAAAAATGGAAGCAGGCACATATAGGAGGGTAGTTTCTGGAATGTTAAATGAAAGTCCTTATGATTTGGAAAGGACATATAAAGAAGTACTTCCTTTTGCTCAGGAAGAAGGATTTATAGCTTTAAACCAGGATTTACTTTTGATTTCTTTAGAAGGAGCTTTAAGACCTACATTATTCAAATTCAATGGATCAAATATTTGTTCTGATTCTAGTATAGCTGCCTTTGTCTTGAATGATTCTATTTATCATCCATATTTTACAATGGAATTAAGTAAAGATTATATTGCAGATAGGTTAAAGTATAGAATGTATGGTACTTATAACGCATTACAAATGTTTCTTGAGACAAATATACTTGTTCCAAATAAAGAAATCCAGGTGTCTGAATATAATAAAAAGATTGTGGAATATAAGAATTCGCAATTGACAAAAATGAGTGATGATAAAATTAAAGCGATAAAAGAACAAGCTGAAAATTTTGAGCATAATATGCATATACGTAAGCATGCTATGGCACAAGTGTTAAATGAATTATCACCTTCTATTGATTTACTTCTTCTATCAATGGATAAGCATAATGATACTTTAAGTAAATCAGATATCATTTCTTCTAGAACAGGAGCTACTGTTGGAGACTATTTTACAAAAATAAAAAATAGTATAAATAGAATCGAGGGTATGGTAGATAGCTTAATCGATGGAGTTGTTTACGGATTTCCTATTGACATTAATCTAAAGGATTTTATAGGAAAATATATAAATTCACACTTAAATTCTAAATATAAAATAGAAGTTAATTATAGTAATTCTTATGATATAGCTAAAAATATTGGAGAAATTAACGATGTTAAGATCGACCCAGCTAACCTTCAACAAGCATTAGATAATATATTGGCAAATGCAGAAAGATGGGGGTTTACAGATTCTTCAAGAGAAGATTATTGTGTGCGAATAAATGTGGATGTAAAGAGACAGAAAATTGATGCGGAAAGAACGAAGTTGTATAGTGTTCTTTATATATCAAATAATGGAAATCCTTTAGATGAAAGTGTTGATCCAAATAGCATATTTAATTGGGGTGTTGGTGGTCATACAGGACTTGGCGCTTGGCAGACTAAGAATATCATAGAGCATTTTAATGGGAAAGTAAATAGTCATATTAATCCTAATGACCCTGAAGGATTTGAAGTAGGCTTTGATTTAGAATTTGAGTCTGGTGAGGAGAAAATATTGTGGAAGGAATAATTTGAAAGAACTATACCAAACAGTAACTTTATAAAATTAGAAACTCCTATATATGAAACTAGGAGGATTAGTTCTTTATTCTAAGCTACTTGAAGAAGGAACTGACCTACGTTATATTCAGAAATTACTTAGTCATACCTCAATTAAAAGAACAGAAATATACACTCACGTTGTCCGAACTAGTATAAATAAATTAAGAAATCCACAGGATGACATATTTGAATAACAGTAACACTAAAAGCAACAAAACATTGGGTTTATCCCTTAATAAGGAACGCAAACCCAAACTTATATAATAGAAATAGTCCAATGAGTTTGGTTATACAACAGTTGGCAGTAATTTTAGAAATAAAACATTATGAAATTTTACAACCTTGACACGGAATTTACCTTCGGACAATTTGAAGGTAAAACAGTAAGAGAAGTTCTCGACATTCAACACTCTTACATTGATTGGTGTGCAATCAATCTTGACCACTTCTTCATTTCTGATGAAGTAATAGAAGAAATAAAATCTATTGTTCCAGATTTTTCAATTTCAGAAGAAGGACAAAACAAGCTTTCTGAAAAATATGAAACTTGGAAAAATGAACAAAAAGATTATGACGACTATAACAATTATGACGATTATCACGACTATCAAGACTATAAAAGAGACACTTTTGGTGCCTTAACTGATGGGCAATATGGAGACTATGATGATTTTCGAGAGAATGGAGGTGATATTGATAGTTTGCTAGATGCATTAGGATTTTAGGTTATGATTCCAGCAACATCTATAAACTTCGCCTCTGATGTTTTGGGCTCAACTAATTCAGGATTGAGCGGTAGTAAAATAGCTGAATATTGTTCAGCTTATGCAATAGATTTTAATACTTCTATTCCATTTGCAGAATAAAGGCGTAGATTATATTGCAATAGTTTATATATGGCAATGGTTTGGTTTTCGGTCTTTCGTCCTTTGTATTATGTGTAAATGATTGAAAGCATCGTCTCAGTATTATAAAGATATCATATAATATTTTCTACTTTGATTGTATTTCATATGAAAATGTGTAAATTTGCGCCCGAACGTAAACTATTTTTCTACTTTAATACGAAACTTCTATTGATGAATATGCTTGAGAAATCTTGTTATTCATCGTATTTTCACTCATGATCAAACATGAGTGATATTCTCAGTGCCGCATA
>JBAYDV010000154.1:0-3526 GCA_041668045.1 Bacteroidales bacterium
TAATACATTAAGAGATTCTGGTATACCAGGAGTAGGCATTGGTTCTCCTTTTACGATCGCTTCATATGCTCTTGATCTTCCTGTTACATCATCTGACTTAATAGTCAAAATCTCTTGAAGAATATTAGAAGCCCCAAATGCTTCAAGTGCCCAGACCTCCATCTCACCAAATCTCTGACCTCCGAACTGTGCTTTACCACCAAGAGGCTGTTGAGTAATTAATGAATATGGTCCGATAGAACGAGCATGCATTTTATCATCTACCATGTGGCCAAGTTTAATCATATAAACTACACCCACTGTAGCTGGTTGATCGAATTGTTCACCAGTACTACCATCTCTAAGATATGTTTTACCATAACGCGGTACTCCAGCTTTATCAGTATATTTACAAATATCATCTAAACTAGCACCATCAAAAATAGGAGTAGCGAATTTAAGACCAAGTTTTTTACCTGCCCAACCAAGAACTGTTTCGTAAATCTGTCCAAGGTTCATACGAGAAGGTACACCAAGTGGATTTAAGACTATATCAACTATTGAACCATCAGCTAAGAAAGGCATATCTTCGTCTTTAACTATCTTAGCAACGATACCTTTGTTACCATGACGACCTGCCATCTTATCTCCGACTTTTATCTTTCTCTTTTTAGCTACATAAACTTTAGCGAGTTTCATAATACCAGATGGAAGTTCATCTCCAATCGTAAGGTTATATTTTTCTCTTTTTAGTTTAGCCTCTAATTCTTTTAAAGCTATTAGATAATTGTTGATAAGTTCCTGAATCTGAAGATTAAGTTTTTTATCACTTGTCCATTTTCCTGGATTAATATCTTCAAAATTTAGTTTGCCGTAAACAGATATATCGAATTCTTCGTCTTTAGGGAATACAATATTTCCAAAAATATCATCTACACCGACACTTATTTTATGTTCGGTAAGAATAACAAGTTTATCAATAAATAGTTTCTTTAGACGTAATTCTCTGTCTTGGTAATCTTTTTCTAATTCTTCAACTTCAACTTTAGCAGTAAGTCTGCTTTTCCTACCTTCTTTAGCGACACGTTGGAATAGACGTTTACCTATTATAGTTCCATTAAGGGAAGGAGAAGCTTTTAAAGATGCATCTTTAACATCACCAGCTTTATCACCAAAAATAGCACGTAATAGTTTCTCTTCAGGAGAAGGATCGCTTTCACCTTTAGGAGTAATCTTACCAATCATAATATCACCAGGTTTAACTTGCGCTCCAACTCTGATTATACCATGTTCATCAAGATCTTTAGTGGCATCTTCACTTACATTAGGAATATCAGATGTAAGTTCTTCCATTCCACGTTTAGTATCTCTAACTTCAGTTATATATTCATCTACATGGATAGAAGTGAAAATATCTTCTCTCAAGATTCTTTCAGAAAGAACGATAGCATCCTCGTAATTATAACCTTTCCATGGCATATATGCGACTTTAAGATTTTTTCCAAGGGCTAATTCTCCGTTTTCTGTAGCATAACCTTCAGTCATAATCTGACCCTCTTCAACTATATCGCCTTTACGTACGATAGGTTTAAGGTGGATAGATGTACTTTGGTTAGTTTTTCTAAATAGAGGAAGGTGATATGTAGTAACTGCAGGAGAAAAACTTACAAATCTTTCTTCTTCTGTTTTAAAATATTTTACTTGGATCTGAGTAGCATCAACGAATACAATTTCACCTTTGCCCTCTGCCATAATCTGAGTCCTAGAATCGTGAGCGACTTTAGCTTCAAGTCCAGTTCCTACGATAGGAGCTTCTGGTCTTAATACTGGTACTGCTTGACGCATCATGTTAGAACCCATCAATGCACGGTTTGCATCATCATGTTCAAGGAAAGTAATTAATGATGCTGCTACTGATGCTATCTGATTAGGGGCTACATCTATGTAATGTAATTCTTCTTTAGGAACGACAGGGTAGTCTGCTCCATGACGACTTTTAACTTTTTCATCTAAAATAGAGCCATCATTTCCAATATGAGCGTTTGCCTGTCCTACTATTTTATCTTCTTCATCTTCAGCTGTCATGTATTCAACATGGTTGTTGTCTAAATCAACTTTACCATTATCAACGTGACGGTATGGTGTCTCGATAAAACCTAGTCTGTCAATCTTAGCGAATACGCATAAAGATGATATAAGACCAATGTTTGGTCCCTCAGGAGATTCAATAGGACATAGACGTCCGTAATGAGTGTAATGCACATCTCGAACTTCAAATCCTGCTCTATCTCTAGAAAGTCCTCCAGGTCCTAATGCAGATAGACGACGTTTATTGGTCATTTCAGCTAATGGATTCGTTTGATCCATAAACTGTGAAAGTTGACTAGTACCGAAGAATGAATTTATTACAGATGATAATGTTTTAGCATTAATAAGGTCTGTAGGAATGAATACCTCGTTATCTCTAACATTCATTCTTTCACGTATAGTTCGTGCCATACGAGTAAGACCTACTGTAAATTGATTAGCTAATTGTTCACCAACTGTTCTAATTCTTCTATTGCTCAAATGGTCGATATCATCGACTGTAGCTTTAGAATTAATTAATTGTATAAGATATTTTATAATCTCAATAATATCTTCCTTAGTAAGTACTTTTACATCAGAAGGAGTATTAAGACCTAATTTACGGTTAATTCTGTAACGACCTACTTCACCTAAGTCATATCTTTTTTCAGAGAAGAATAATTTATCTATTACATCTCTTGCTGTCGCCTCATCAGGTGGTTCAGAATTACGTAATTGACGATATGTATAGAAAACAGCTTCTTTTTCTGAGTTACATACGTCTTTTTGTAATGTATTGTAAATAATAGTAAAATCACTAGCATTAGCGTCTTCCTTGTGAACAAGGATAGTACTTACACCAGAATCAAGAATCTCATCTATATGATGTTCTTCTAGGATCGTATCTCGATCTATTACTACTTCATTTCTTTCTATGTAAACTACCTCTCCTGTATCTTCGTCTACAAAGTCTTCGTTCCAAGTTTTAAGAACTCTAGCAGCTAGTTTTTTACCTAACTGTTTTTTTAGATTAGTCTTATTAACTTTTATTTCATTGGCTAAACCGAAAATATCAAGGATATCTTTATCACTTTCGTAGCCAATAGCTCTTAATAATGTGGTTACGGGTAATTTCTTCTTACGATCTATATATGCATACATGACATTATTTATGTCTGTAGCAAATTCTATCCATGAGCCTTTGAATGGTATTATACGAGCTGAGTATAATTTTGTGCCATTAGCATGTAAACTTTGTCCGAAGAATACTCCCGGTGATCTATGCAATTGTGAAATAATAATTCTTTCTGAACCATTTATCACAAAAGTTCCACGGGGTGTCATGTAAGGAATAGTTCCTAAATATACATCCTGAATAGTTGTATCGAAATCTTCGTGCTCTGGGTCTGTACAGTAAAGTTTGAGTTTAGCTTTCAGAGGAACACTGTAGGTCAACCCTCTGTCAAGGCATTCTTCAATA
>JBAYDV010000155.1:0-3520 GCA_041668045.1 Bacteroidales bacterium
ACGACATATCAGATAGATGAGCCGTATCCAAATATTTTAGATGGTAGTGTGGAGAAGACTTATACAACAGGTTATGCTCTTCGTAAAGGTTGGTCTTATGATCAAGGCCAATGTGTAAATGGGGAAGGATATATCGCATCTATTGCCTTTAGAGCGACAGAAGCATTATTAAATTATATGGAGGCTTCATATGAATTGAAAGGTAATTTAGATTCAGATGCACAGAGATATTGGACTGCACTTAGAGCTCGTTCACATGTTAATACTGATTTTCAAAAGACTATCAGCAATACAGATATGAGTAAAGAAGCACTTAATGATTGGGGAGCTTATTCAGCAGGTAATCTTATCGATCCTACCTTATATAATATTCGTCGTGAACGTAGATGTGAAATGATGGCGGAAGGTTTACGTTTTATGGACTTGTGTCGTTGGCGTGCAATGGATCAGATGATTAATACCCCATATCATATTGAAGGCTTTCATTTATATAATACACCAATGGAAGATTGGTATTCTGGGAAATTGGTAAATGATGGAAGTGATCAGGCTAATGTTTCTTCTCCTTCGATAAGTGAATATCTTAGACCTTATGAAAAGAATACTAAGTCAGAAGTTTATAATGGTTATCGTTGGGCTATGGCTCATTATCTTTCACCTATAATGATAAAACAATTTAAACTAACAGCAACTGATGGTTCTACAGTGGATGATTCTCCTCTATATCAGAATCCAGGTTGGCCTACTACAGCAGATGAAGGTGCTAAATTTTAATTAGTAAAATTTAATATTCAAATTAAAAAAATAGGCAGTAATAATTAATTTTATTACTGCCTATAATATTGATGTAAGTATTTAAAATATTTTTAAATTTGCACTGCTAAAATTATTAGCTAATAATCAAGAAATATATTGGAGTGAAAAAATTATCTCATATTAATGCTGTAACGGCTATTATGTTCTGCTTTTTTACGATGGGTATCGCCGATATGGATAGTATAGCCACTAATTATATTAAGGCAGATATGTCTCTTACAGATACTATGGCTAATATATTTCCTTCAATGGTATTATTATGTTTTTTATTTTTTTCCATTCCTACGGGAATCCTTATTAATAAAGTTGGTAGAAAAAAAACTGTACTTATAAGTTTAATTATTACTCTCTTAGGGTTAATTCCTCCTATTTTTGGTACAAACTTCTTTATTATGTTTACTTCCTTTTGTCTCTTAGGAATAGGAAATGTACTTATGCAGGTATCAGTAAATCTACTGGTAACCAATGTTATACAAGGAGATAATGTGTCTAGTACTATAACTTTAGGCCAATTTATAAAAACAGTTGCTTCTTTTAGTGGACCACTAATTACTGCCTGGGGAGCTATTTATTTCTTAGGAGGCTTAGGTTGGAAAATCATATATCCAATATTTATAGTTATAGACATAATAACACTATTATATTTATGGTCCGTACAAATTAAAGAAACAACAGAAGACTATACTAAAAATATTTCTATTAGTAATTTTGTAAAATTATTAAAAGATGGCTTTCTATTATTATGTTTCTTCTGTATATTTTCTAATGTAGGTATTGATGTTGGCTTAAGTGTTACTGCTCCTAAATTACTGCAAGAGAAACTTAATATTGGCCTAGATGAAGCTGGCTTTTCTACAAGTTTCTATTATCTATTAAGAATAGTAGGATGCTTAAGTGGTACATTTATTTTAAAAAGGATATCTAATTTATCTTTTTTTATAATAAGTACACTACTTATAGTTATGGGTATGATAGGATTATTTATATTTGATACTCAACTTTTATTATATATAAGTATAGGATTAATAGGATATGGAAATTCTAATACATTTCCAATAGTTTATTCAGAGGCTATTGCACAGAAAAAAGATAAACAAAACGAAATTTCATCACTTATGATTATGGCTTTATTTGGAGGAGCTGTATTCTTATTGTTTATGGGAATAGTCTCTGATGCTATGGGAACACAAATAGGAGCGTTAATAGTCATGTCAGCAGCGGTAGTATATTACATTATATATTCCTATATTTTTTCTAAAAAGGTTACTCATTAGTTTTACCTAATTGCTTAGAAATGATTTTGGTAAAACAATATTGTCGCACAAAAAAGCTGTTTTAAACAATGGGGCTATCTCTTCATCCTTGAACCCTGCAATGCCACAGCCGATTCTGGTTACGAGAAATATGTATTCGTTATGCTCTTTGGCGAAGTTAATAAAATCATTAACGTATGGTTTAATAGATTCGACACCTCCCTGCATTGTCGGAATGGCATATGTCTGTCCATGCAGACCAACTCCCTGACCCCAAACTGCTCCAAACTTCTGATAGGCTATACGTGCTGCACCTCCGTAATGATGGCCATCAAGATTGCTTCCAAATACGAATATCTCACATGAATAAAGACTATTTATCATATCTGGCGTGTACTTCGGTTTTATATATCCTCTATAATTTTTCATAATAATTTATGAAAATTAATGTGTATTATTTACATAAGCAAATAAATCGCATAATTGTTACATATTTGTAAAATCTAAAAAATATATATTAACTTGGGTTAAGTTAAATTATGGCTTCAATGAACTTCATATATATAGTGAGGCACGAACTATACATGGTGCTGATGAAGCTTCTAGCTGTACTCCAGGATCATTAGATATTACCTCAGATGATTTAGAAACTTCAGATGAGGTAGATGTCGTTTGGACATTACTTAACGCATAGGACAATGAATAAATCGGATTTTATTATTGTTTATGAAGGAAAATATGTCGGACTTGAGACTAAAGCCGGTGAAGAAGTATTGCCATGTAAATATGATAAAATACTAGATTTTGACGACGATGGATATGTTCGTTTTATTAAAAATAGTTTTTATGGAACGGTGGATTTGCTAGGTAATATTTGCATTTCATTATCTGATAAATTGACTCATTTAGGCGTATTCTATAAAGGAACAGCACGAGCAAAACGTGATGAATTGTGGGGATTAGTAGATGTTTACGGAAAAGCTGTAACAGATTTTGTATATAAGACTATCGATGCACATCGTAAAAACGGATATTCTGCTGTTACACTGAAAGGAAAAAAAGGTCAGCTCCTGGAAAACGGAGAGTTTAAAACAGATGTAAAACAAAAAAAGAAACAATATTATTCATTGTTTGAAGAACATCTTTTTCTGAATACATTGGCACCATGGTTGGGTGGTTGTACACATCCAATAAAGTTCTATTATCGTGATACTGATGCTGATATAGACATAAAGAAAATTTATAAAAGAGGAAGATTTATCCGGACTGATGATTCGTTGGTAGTGACACAAAAATTACTTCGTCCCGTACATAAGATTCGTTTCTTTATAGCTGCTCGTAAATTCTTGACTATTAATAGTGAATTTCAAAATAGACTTTCTGAGGCAAGCAGTCTTCTCAAAGAAAATATGATTCCGGCGAATAGTAACTTTTTGGTAGTTGACGTTCAA
>JBAYDV010000156.1:0-3511 GCA_041668045.1 Bacteroidales bacterium
ATAAAAACTTCCTAGGTTCTACCTGACCTAGGAAGTTTTTTATCTTTAGTACATTGTTTTGCATAGTACTAAATATTTTTTATATATTTGCAATACCAAATATCGTAAATGAATTAAAAAAATAAAATTAAATGAAAAAAGTAATAAGTGTTGGACTTGGCGGGCGTTCCTTTACCATTGATGAGGATGCCTATGATAAACTAAATTCTTATCTCGAAATGTTTCGTAAGAAATTAGGTAAAGATTCAAATAATCATGAGATAATGGAAGACATAGAAAATCGCGTCTCAGAACTATTTTCTGAAAATCTCTCTTTCTCTCAACAAGTAGTCGATATCGCACTCGTCAACAAAGTTATTTCCGTTCTCGGGCTTCCCGATGGCAGTAATCCAGAAAATGAATTCTATGTCGATTATGATAATCGACCAGTAAGAAAACTCTATCGAGATTCAGACCATAGAGTCTTAGGTGGAGTATGTAGTGGCTTAGCCTATTATTTAGATGCTGATATTCTTGTCATTAGAATCATCACGATTATACTAATCATGCTTGGTTCTATTGGATTTTGGGTATATCTCATAATTTGGTTTATTGTTCCTGTAGCTTATACTGCAGTAGAAAAATGTGAAATGCGTGGAATACCAGTCACAGCAGAAAATATTAGAAAGTTCTCTAATTACAAAAGGTAAATTACTTTAAGCGTGACCTGTCCAAAAACAAATGGACACGTACATTCTAAAGTATAAAACTTTTCAAACAGCATTTTATAATATGAAAATTATGATAGATAAAAAAATAACAGAAAAAATAAGATCCCAGATGAGAAAAGGAGTATTAGAATATTGCATTCTTACCCTTCTCCAAAATGAGGACGCATACGCTTCTTCGATAATAGCCAATATGAAAGATGCGAAAATGATAGTAGTAGAAGGAACTTTATATCCATTGCTGATAAGATTGAAAAATCAAGGTCTTTTATCATATAGATGGGAAGAATCTACCCAAGGACCTCCAAGAAAATACTATTCTATTACTACATTAGGAAGAGAACATCTAGCAGAGATGAATATAGCATGGAGAGAACTCGTAGATACCATAGAAATCTTAAAAACGAAGTAGATACTATGTATTAAGAAAATAATAACTATGAAATATATAAAATAATGAAAAAAACGATACAAGTTAATATAGGTAAAATAGCATTCTTTTTAGATGAAACATCATTTGATTTAATAAATAACTATTTAGAATCTCTCAAAGAGCATTATGCTAATAATAAAAATGGTGAAGAAATAATATCAGGCATTGAAGAAAGAATGGCTGAACTATTTCTAGAACAAACATCTAACAACAAGATGGTCAATTCTGACATTGCTCAAAAAGTAATAGACATTTTAGGAACACCTGAAGATATCGACAATGAAAGTGGAGAAGAAAAAGAAAACTCCACGAAATCTAATCCATCTCCTAAAATTCGCAAAAGATTTTATAGAGATGCTCAAAATAAGATGATAGGAGGAGTCTGCTCTGGTTTATCACATTTATTTAATAGAGATGCCAGCTTATTTAGAATATTATTAGTACTAGCAGCCATACTATCATTTACTATATATGAAGATTCTATATTATGGTTTCCTCTGCTCTATGTAATCGTCTGGGCAATAGTCCCCTCAGCTAAAACAGCGAAAGAAAAACGTGAGATGAATGGAAGTCATATTTCCTTTTCTGATATAGAAAAAAATGTAACAGAAGGTTATAGAAAACCTCAAGGTAATAATCAGAATATTCTAGTGAGATTACTAAAAGTTATAGGAAAAATCTTTGGAATAATATTTATTATTTCAGGGCTAGTAGGTATATTAAGCATGATATTTCTAATATTTAATTTTCCTCTATGGGGATTTACTTTATCGAGTTTAATGTCTTTCTGTAGTTCAACATTAGATTTAGTAGTAAGTGGAGGAATATTACATTTAATACTATTCTTTATATTCTTCATACCATTACTATTTATATTATATCTAGGCATTATGATCATTTTTAATATTAAAGTACCAAGATGGAGACCTGGAGTTATTATGTTAATTATTTGGATAACCTCGATAATAGTATTAACTATCGTTGGCTTTTCTTCATTGAACAAATATTCTAATCATGATACAGTTTCTAACGTATATGATTATTCTATACCACAAGACACTTTATATGTAAAACTTGACCATTTCAAGACAATGGATGATAGTAAATATTATTTATCAGCCAGAAAAAATAATTTTGAATTTTTCTATATCAATGCATCAAATGACGAAACTAAACTCGTAATATATCCTGAAATATATATTAGGCATTATAATAATATCGGAGAGAAAGTAGCCAAAGGCAATTTAGAAATCACGTTAAAAAAGGAAGTATTTCCCAATACATTAACGATTTCAGAGCTAGACTCTACAGTAAAGAACAAGTTTTATACATTACGGGGCAATGTTTTAACCCTTTCACCTCTCGTATTAGGGAAAGAGCATAGATTAAGAGAATTCGGCCAAAGACTAGAAATCGCTGCAGAAAAAGATTTGGTAATCATACTAAAAGAACCAAGATACCACGACTTCACTACTTCGTATAAATATACGAATATGAGATGGTTCCATATACATTAATTAATAATCAATATAATTATTTGCACTAGGCATAATAATCCATAAGATTAAATAAACCCAAATACTAATACCCCCGAAAAGAATAAGGATAAGAGTTATTAACCTTACTGTACTTACGCTCCATCCAAAATACTCTGCTATACCAGCGCAGACACCACCAATTCTTTTATTATATGATCTTTGTAATTTTGCCATTGTATTAATATTTAATTTATATACTCTATAATTACCACAAATATAATAAATTATAAGAAAAGTTTCAATCCACTCTGAGCTAACAACCAGTAAGTTATGCTGAAGATGATTCCTTTTTTGATTAGTACATATAGAGAGAGCGAAGGAAAAGTCTCGGTCCACACGTACGAAGCAGACTGTTAGTTATACTTGTAATGTTTCTTTCTGAGGATTATACTTATAGGGAAAGTACAGAAAAGTCTCGGTCCACGCGGACGTGGGGGACCGCCAGCGCTATGCTGGTGGTGGCTCTTTTATGTACTTTTCCTATAAGTATATATATAGATTAAAAAAAATACATTGATATAACAATATACCATTATAGTCCATACGGCCGTGAGATACTTACATTGAAGATAAAAATCACAGTTTTTTGACACTTATTATAATTTCAATTTTTTAAAGTGCTGTAAACGAGGTACTTACAAATTAAAAAATATAACAAGTGTCATTTTTTTGTGAAAACCTGATCCCTGCCTCTTACGATACACGGACATGAAATCCTAACATTGAAAATAAAAATCACAGTTTTTTGAAACTTATTATAATTTCGCTTTTTTAAAGTACTGTAAACGAGGTACTTACAAATTAAAAAATATAACAAGTGTCATTTTTTTGTG
>JBAYDV010000157.1:0-3498 GCA_041668045.1 Bacteroidales bacterium
GATATTTATGGTACTGATTTTACTATTGGATTTGATACTGCTGTTAATACAGCTGTAGAGTGTATTGATAAATTAAGAGATACTGCGGATAGTCATAATCTTGTGTTTTTCGTTGAGGTTATGGGTCGCGATGCTGGATTTATAGCTCTTTATACTGCTATAGCAGGTGGTGCTGAGGAGTCAATTATTCCAGAGGTTGATTTAAGTGTGGAGTCTCTTTGTACTTATTTACAGACAGATAGAAGAAAAAATAAAACTTCGGGAATAGTAGTTGTCGCTGAGCATAGTCCACAAGGAAGTGCTATGGAAATAGCAGAGAAAGTAAAGAAAATCCTTCCTGGTTATGAGACTCGTGTGACTACTCTAGGACATATACAGAGAGGTGGAAATCCTTCATGTAATGATAGAGTGTTAGCTAGTATTCTTGGATATGAGGCTGTGGAAGCTTTGATTAATGGAAAGTCAGGAGTGATGGTTGGTCAGATGGCAGGTGAGACTGTTTATACTCCTTTCGATGAGGCTTGTAGTCAGCATAATCAGATAAATAAGAGATGGCATGATATCGCTCGTGTAGTTTCTATATAATATATGATATCTTAAATAACATTTAAATTATTACCCATTTTAGGGTTTTAAGAGTAAGACATATCTAGAAATTATTGTATCTTTGAAGAAACAATAATTTCTAGATATGTCTTCTTTTATTATAAATGGTAATCATAGGCTTCATGGAGAAATAACTCCTCAAGGTGCTAAAAATGAGGCTTTACAAGTGATTTGTGCAGTACTTCTGACTAAGGGGAAAGTTACTATCAAGAATATTCCAGATATATTAGATGTGAATAATTTGATAGATTTACTCCGCGATATGGGTGTTAAAGTCGAAAAACTCACTAGAGGCGATTATACATTCCAAGCTGATGATGTTGATACAGATTTTCTTAAGTCTAAAGAATACCTGAAAAAAACCACACTTCTTAGAGGAACTATTATGCTAACAGGACCTCTTTTGACTCGCTTTGGCGAGGCTTTCGTGGCAAGACCCGGAGGAGATAAGATAGGAAGAAGACGTCTTGATACACATTTTATAGGATTACAAAAGTTGGGTGCTGATTTTAAGTATGATGAGAGTTTAAAGGCTTATCATTTTACATATAAAAAGGATCCTTTAGATTCATCTGTTTCTCGTTTGAGAGGAGGTAATATGCTTTTGGATGAGGCTTCTGTGACAGGAACGGCGAATATTATAATGGCTGCATCTCTAGCAGATGGTATAACGACTATTTATAATGCTGCTTGTGAGCCTTATATTCAACAATTATGTCGTTTATTAAATGCGATGGGTGCTAATATTAGTGGTATCGCTTCTAATTTATTGACTATTAAAGGAGTAAAAGAGCTTCATGGTGCTGAACATACTGTTCTTCCAGATATGATAGAGGTAGGTAGTTTTATAGGTATGGCAGCGATAACGAGGAGTGAGATTACGATAAAAAATGTTTCTTATAAGAACTTGGGAGTAATTCCTGATAGTTTCCGCCGACTTGGAATCAAATTAGAACAGAGAGGAGATGATATATTTATTCCTGCTCAAGAACATTATCGAATAGAATCGTTTATTGATGGGTCAATCATGACTATTTCAGATGCTCCATGGCCTGGACTTACTCCAGATTTATTAAGTGTGCTTTTGGTAGTAGCTACACAGGCAGAAGGTAGTATATTGATTCATCAAAAGATGTTTGAGAGTCGTTTGTTCTTCGTGGATAAGCTTATCACTATGGGTGCGCAGATTATACTCTGTGATCCTCACCGTGCTGTGGTAATAGGACATAATCATCATCATTCTTTGAAAGGTCACGAGACGACATCTCCAGATATTAGAGCAGGTATTGCTATGGTTTTAGCTGCTTTAAATGCTAAAGGTCAGTCTATTATACATAATATTTCACAAATAGATCGTGGGTATCAAGATTTGGAGCAGCGTTTGCGTGCTCTTGGTGCCGATATTACACGTATTGATGATTAAAATATGATAACAATAAAACAAAATTTCTCATTACTTAATTATAATACTTTCCATATTGATATAAAAGCAAAGCGCTTCGTAGAGTATGAATCTGTGGAGGATCTTCGGAACTTCTTCTCCGAAAATGATTTTAGACAGTGTTCACCTTCTGGCTTAGCGCCTTTTCTTCATATTGGCTCAGGGAGTAATCTATTGTTTAATGGTGATTATCCAGGGACAGTATTGCATTCGAAAATTAAATTTACTAAAGTTCTCGAGAGAGATGAGAATTATGTAACGGTAAAATTGGGATCTGGTATAATTTGGGATGATTTCGTAAGTTATGCTGTAAGTCAAGGATGGTATGGAGCTGAAAATCTTTCTTTAATACCAGGTGAGGTGGGAGCTTGTGCTATTCAGAATATAGGTGCTTATGGTGTCGAGATTAAGGATTTAGTAAAAGAGCTTGATGTTATAGATTTAGAGGGGAATGAGAGAGTTTATACTAATGCTGATTGTGATTATGGATATAGGGATAGTGTTTTTAAACGAGCTGAGTGTAAGGATAGAATAGTGACATCTGTTACTCTACGATTAGGTCTTAAAGAGAATTATTCTTTGGGGTATGGTAGATTAAAGGAACAGATAAGCAGACGTTTTGGTCCTATGATTTCTCTTTCGGCTGTTCGCGATAGTGTAATAACGCTGAGAATGAGTAAATTACCTGATCCAAGATTGATTGGAAATGCTGGTAGTTTTTTTATGAATCCAGTGATTTCTCGAGTAAAGTTTGCAGATATTAAAAATGATTATGAGGATGTTCCATTTTATAAAATAGATGAGGATCATGTGAAGGTGCCTGCTGCGTGGTTGATTGAAACTTGTGGTTGGAAGGGTAAGACAGTGGGACGTGCTGGTGTTTATGAGAATCAAGCTTTGATCCTGGTTAATCGGGGAGGTGCAGTTGGGTCTGAAATTATAGATTTGGCTCATTCTATTGTTGATTCTGTTGAGAAAAAATTTGGTATAAAACTTCGTATGGAAGTAAATATTATTTAACTTTGTTAATATAGTTTTGAATATGTCGATAGATAAATATATATTGTTTCCATATTATCTGGTTTTACGATTGAGAAATAGAATGTATGATAAAGGTTCTATTAAGTCTCGTTCTTATAAGGTGCCTGTGATTTGTGTGGGAAATGTGACGGTAGGAGGTACAGGAAAAACTCCTCATACTGAGATGCTTATAAGTTTGTTAAAGGATAATTATAATGTGGCAGTCGTTTCTCGTGGTTATGGACGTAAAGGGAAAAAGTTTAAAGAGGTGCAGGAGGATGATAATTATGAGAATGTTGGTGATGAGCCTCTTCAGATAAAGAGAAAGTTTCCAGATATCAAGGTTCTCGTAGATGTTAATCGAGTTGAGGCTATTGATTTATTCCTGCAGGAGAGTGGAATTTCAAACGATTTGTCCACTGCAGACTCTA
>JBAYDV010000158.1:0-3478 GCA_041668045.1 Bacteroidales bacterium
AAAGACATATAATATTTATACAGATGTAACACTTTTGTAATATCTAAATTGTTCATTTGCATGATAAAAAACATCATAAATGGAAAGTATATATTTAGGAATTATTGTAGTGCTATTTTGTTTTGCTATTTTCGATTTAATAGTCGGAGTAAGTAATGATGCTGTTAACTTTTTAAACTCAGCAGTAGGTTCAAAAGCAGCTTCATTTAGAACTATAATAATAGTTTCTGCGATCGGGGTAGTTCTTGGAGCTACTATGAGTAATGGCATGATGGAAATCGCCAGGCATGGTATTTTTCACCCAGAATTTTTTAACGTAAAAGAAATCATCTGTCTTATGTTAGCCGTCATGGTGACAGACGTAGTGATGCTAGATATATTTAATTCCTTAGGTATGCCTACTTCCACTACAGTATCATTAGTTTTTGAATTACTTGGAGGTACAGTAGCTTTGGCCATTTATAAATCAGCAAATATGAATGGGGTGAATTTTGGAGAGATGATTAATACAGATAAAGCCCTTCAAGTCATTATAGGAATATTCCTTTCAGTCGCAGTCGCTTTTATAATAGGAGCTATAGTTCAATGGATATCTAGATTAGTATTTTCCTTTAATTATAGTAAAAATATGAAATGGTTTATTGGTCTTTTTGGAGGGCTATGTGTAACTGGAATTATCTATTTCATATTAATAAAAGGACTGAAGAGTGCTACATTCATGACTCCAGATATTAAAACATATATATTTTCTCATCAATTAAGATTAGTAATTTTTTGCTTCTTAATATCTTCATCCTTAATGCAGATATTATATTGGTTAAAAATCAATGTATTTAAAATAATAGTCCTACTAGGAACATTCTCCTTAGCCATGGCATTCGCTGGAAATGACCTAGTCAACTTCATAGGAGTACCTCTAGCAGGACTTTCAGCGTTTAAAGACTATATGAACTTCGGCACATCAATAGGTATGGACGCATACACTATGGGCCATTTAAATCAACCAGCTGCCACACCTATATATTTTCTAATCGCAGCTGGCGCAGTCATGGTTTTCTCACTAGTAACATCTAAAAAAGCTAAAAAAGTAATCAAAACATCTGTTGACCTTTCACGTCAAAGTAATGGAGATGAAATGTTCGGCTCATCGCGACTTGCCAGAAATCTAGTAAGAAGTAATACACACTTCGCAGATTGGCTAGTGAGAAATACTCCAGCTAAGACTAAAACATGGGTAGATAGTCGTTTCAATAAAAAAGAAGTCATACTAGAAGACGGAGCAGCATTCGATTTAATACGAGCTTCCATAAATCTAGTAGTAGCAGCACTACTAGTAGCGCTGGGAACATCATTAAAACTTCCACTTTCGACGACATTTGTTACATTCATGGTCGCTATGGGTACATCATTATCTGATAGAGCATGGGCTAAAGAAAGTGCAGTATTTCGTATAACAGGAGTATTATCAGTCATAGGAGGATGGTTTTTAACAGCAGGTATAGCATTCTTGACATGTTTTATAGTAACCACAGCCATGCACTTTGGCGGCATATTTATAATGGTAATTCTCGCTATATTAGCATTATTTATAATAATTAGATCGAACATACGCTATTCTAAAAAAGAAAAAGAAAAAAAAGGAGATGTAATATTCCAAAAAATTCTTAACACAGATGATGAAGACCAAGTATGGGACTTAATGAAAAAACATGTACAAATAACTTCTTCCAAAAGGCTACAAGACGTATCTAAGTCCTACTTTATGATAACAGATGGACTAATACAGAACGACAGAAAAGAACTCTATAAAGTACGTAAAATTTTAAAGGAAGAAAAAATCAGCTTCAGAAAAAACAGAAAAATAGAACAGATCAGTTTAAGAAAAACAAGTACTATAATCTCTTTAAAAGCAGGAATATGGTATAACTTAAACTCCAATAATATATCACAACTAGTATCGTCACTAAGACGAATCTGTGAACCAATAACTGAACACGTAGATAACACATTCCACCCACTACCTCAAGAATGTATAACAGAATTCACTCCTCTTAGAAATCAGCTCTACAGACTTCTTCAAGACATAGCAGACATGATCCAACTAGGAGACTTCGATCAAAATGCAGGAGAACTAACATCTCGTCTAGTAACATTGAAAACTAAAGCAGCAGTAGTTATGGAAAATCATCTACAGAGAATTCAATCCCTAGAAGACGAAGAACTCATGAATGTTTACTTATTATATCAGAGCATACTTCAAGAAACTGAACAAGAAGCATTTATCCTCGAAAGAATGGTAGATACGAGCACTAAATTTTTCAAAAGCTAATTAAAATTTAAGATAAAAATCCTTAGTCAACAGTTTATACTCATCCGTAAAATCGCCACCATCCTGAATGATTAAAGAATCCTCCTGTATCTCACCAGCAATCCTCGCGAACTCAGCCATAACCCGCTTAGGAAACTTTCTTGGAGTCGTCGATATATTACACCTACGTCGTAGATAGAGCCCATTTTCTATGGCAATATTATCGAATACCTCGAATTCGTTATATGGCAATATCACAGCCAGCCTACCCTCGGTCGAAAGACGATTACGAGCAGCCTTCACTATATCATAAAAAGAAAGAGAATCAGTATGACGTGCAGAGCTACGCCTCATATCAGGAGCCTTCAGAGAATTAATAAAATATGGAGGATTCGAAACAATCAAATCATACATCTCATCACCATACTTATCAGTATCGCTTATAAAATCATTTAAGGCAATAGGAAATGCTTTGAGACTTTCCTGCCAAGGACTATGTTCGAAATTATAACTAGCCTCAGTAGCAGAAGAAATATCTATATCTATCCCCACGATATTAAAAGGAAGCTCATTTTCAAAAAGGCGTTGAGCCAATATTAAAGAAATAACTCCAGTGCCAGTTCCAATATCTAGAACCTTCAATGTCTTAGAATTAACATCAGCCCACGCCCCAATCAACACACCATCCGTTCCTACTCTCATAGCAGAATCCTGATTCTTAACCGAGAATCTCTTAAACTTAAATAACTCCATCTATGATTTCTACTTTCCTATCACACATATTTGCCAGATTCATATCATGTGTTACTATGATAATGGTCTGACTATATTTATCTCTTAAATCGAAGAAAAGTTTATGAATCTCTTTCTTCGTATTTGAATCAAGATTACCTGTAGGCTCATCAGCGAAAACTATGGAAGGATGATTAATTATAGCACGTCCTATAGCCACACGTTGTTGTTCTCCTCCCGATAACTCAGAAGGCTTATGAGTCAAACGACCACCAAGCCCCAAATCACTAAGAATTTGCTCAGCCTCTTTAGACGCATCATGAGCACTCTTCTTAGCTATAAGAGCTGGAATCATCACATTTTCTAAAGCAGTAAACTCAGGAAGCAAATGATGAGATTGAAATACGAAGCCAATCTTTTTATTCCTGAACTCTGCCA
>JBAYDV010000159.1:0-3462 GCA_041668045.1 Bacteroidales bacterium
AAAAAATATTTAAACTTCGATTTAGGCTTTTCTCTATTAGTATTAAACGGATTAATCGCATTTATTGGTTTATATCTTTTAAGAATTAAAAAAAAATATTAACTTCGCGTCGTATTAAAAAAAATAATCACAATCTTATGGATGATGCTGGTTCGAGTAAAAGTTATATTACGTGTACTACCTTTTTTCTTTAGGCAGGTATTAACTTCTGTTGGTAAAATAACAGGACCAGACATTCTATTACAATTTTTCAATCATAACAAAAGAGATGGTTTGCCCGATATATGGCAGTTAGCCATCCAAATTGTGCGATCGCGTGTTGGATGGTGCCTACCTTATTAGGATTATTAACGAACATTTGCCGTTAATATTCCGATTTAAATTTATCCCAAAAGGAAAATAAGGACTCTTTAAAGACAAGTGATATGATTAAAATATTTTACAAAGATAAAAGTACTGTAGTAACTTCGGAAAATTACAAGATATTAGAAGAATTAGGTTTTGATGATGTAGTTTGGGTTGATTTAATAGAACCTGAAGGTGTAGAGAAACGAAGTGTTGAGGATTTTTTAGAAGTTCCTCTTCAAACTAAAGCTAAATCAGAAGAGATAGAAAGTTCATCAAGATATTATGAAACAGAAAATTCTATTTATGCTAATACGAATTTCTTAATTCCAGGACCAGATGAATACAGTATGGAGACAGTATCCTTTATTATTTGTGAAGGAATTCTAGTAACTGCCAGGCAGGTTTCTCTGCGATCATTGAATGATATACAAAGAAAAGTCCAATTAAATAATAAAATGTATCCTACAGGATATCATATATTTGTAGCTATTCTTGAAAATAGGATCGACCTTGATGCAGATATGATCGAGTTAATGGCCAAAGAATTAGATTCTTATTCTAGAAAGATAAATGGAGGAGTTGATTTAAGTGAAGATTTCTTATTGGATATCAACCAATTACAAGAAAATACTATGTTAGTTCGAGAAAACGTCGTTGATAAACAACGTATGGTCTCTTCGATAATGAAAAGTGATAAATTTCCACGTGATGTTTACTCGCGATTAAATCTTCTTATTAAAGATATAGATTCCCTATTAAATCATACAAGTTTCAGTTATGAACGTCTTGATTACATGCAAAACACTGTCTTGGGTCTTATTAACTTAGACCAGAATAAAATTATGAAGACTTTTACTTTCGTGTCTTTATTATTTATGCCCCCTACACTTTTAGCTAGTATATATGGAATGAATGTTAAGCTGCCGTTATTAGGAGGACATATTGATTTTATTTTTATCTTATTAATAATGGTATTTGCTATTTTTATAGCTTGGTTTATATTTAAAAAACGTAAAATGTTATAAATCTATTAATTTTCATTTTCAAAATCTATAGTATAAACTTTATGTCCTTGATCATCAGCATCACTTCCTGTAGAATCAATTTGTAGTTTAATCCCTTTTACATTATCAGCCAATATTTCATTATTAAGAGCGAATGATGTTAAATAAGTGTATGAAAATCCACTATCATCATTAGCATTATGTGAAAGAATTAGATGATAATAACCATTTTCATCAATAGGTAAATTTTCAGACGCTTGATCAGCAGTAAGATCATCATATAAATCTATAGAGTGTTCAGCTCCATAAGTCACAGATATTGAGAAACTAATATTAATATAAGTTTTTACATTAGCCCCACCATTAGAAATCCAGATTTGATTAATAGTAAGAGGGTCAGTAGCCATAGTATCTTTATCAGTTTTTATAATATCCTTAGTCAAAATTGGTTGAATTTGAATTAAATCTATATTTATCTGATTTTCGTCAGATGAAGATTGAGTATCAGATAAATTAAAATATATAATCGCTCTTTGTTCATCCCTTTCAAAATCAAATCCCGAAAATTCAGACATGTTATTTACTGTAAATAGAAGAGAATCATCCGAGAAGAACGAGTATTCTCCAAAAGAAAAACTTTTACTAATAGTAACGTAAGAAGAATAATTAATTTTAGAATTATTATCTTTATCACATGACGATGTAAAAAATAGAATACTTGCGCAAAAAGTAAGTAGAATTATGTGTTTAATAGTTTTCATTAATATTTTATTTCTTTAGATTAAATATACTTGACAAAAGTAATAAAATAATTAGTACTGCCAATATCGACTCATACATTGATAAAATAGAGCAATTAAGAATATTAGATTTTCCTCATATTTGTAATATTAATAAAAATATAGAACTTTTAGATAAATAGCAAATGAAAATAATTTCTATTGAGCCTTATGTATTTACAGATAAGTTGGCAGAGCCTTTTTACTTTTCACAATGGGAATATGATACTCGCAGTATCTGTTTAGTTAAAATAACAACGGATGAGGGAATATTCGGATGGGGAGAGGGTTATGGCCCAGCTAATGTTCTTAAAAATGGTATAGAGTTTTTATCTCAATTTATTATAGGATTAAATCCTATTGAGAATGATACTATATGGTCTTTAATGTATCCTGCCATCTTCATTTGGTGAATCAAAAGAAGGACTTGAATATCAACACGATGTTTTATGGCCGTGGATGGATTTAGGGCATATGAGTAAAAAAGATTGGCAGAAAACTATCGCTTATTCTATGGGCGATATGACTATGTTAGATGAAGCTTTAGGTCATTTATTTGAGGAAATAAAACGTTTAGGAATGTGGGATAATACACTTATAGTATTGACATCTGACCAAGGATCTATGTTGGCTGAACATGGTTTATATGATAAAGGGCCTTATGCTTATGAAGGTTTAATGCGTATCCCATTTTTAATTAAAGCTCCATCTGTTAAGCCTCATCTCGTTAAACATCAAGTGAGTTTAATAGATTTAAATCAGACTCTAGTAGAGTACATGCATTTACAGCCAACCATTGCAAATGTTGATAGTCGTTCTTTAGTGCCTCTACTTCAAGAAGGTGATTCTGCTTGGGTTAATGTACCTGATTATTCTTTCTATCGTTATGAATGGTATAATGGACATTGGTATGGTGAACGTGCTGTACGTACTCCCAATTGGAAATATTGTTTTAATCCATGTGGAGACGATGAACTATATGATTTGAAGAATGACCCTGAAGAACGTGTGAATTTATATCGAGATACTAAATATGCTGATGAATTAGCAAAACTTAGAAAAGTACTAATGGATAATTTATCACGTACAAATGACACAATGGTATTAGACTTGATGAAAAATTATATAAAGTATGAGGATTTTGGTCAAGCTAAAACAAAAAAATATTATGGAGATAAATAATAGTTTTGTTTAAATAATAGTTAGTTTAATAGGTGAAGAGGAAATATTTTAAAATATTTCCTCTTTTTTTATAATTTGTGCAGTATTTTGATTTTTTAGCATTTAACTATTAGATGCGGCTTCATAGCTATGAATAAAAATAAAATTTT
>JBAYDV010000160.1:0-3457 GCA_041668045.1 Bacteroidales bacterium
AGCTGCTGCATCCAGCTCTCGCTGCTGGTCTTTAGTCAGCTTCAATCTTCTAGACAAAGCCCAATATGCAGAAACGAAATACCCAATAGTTAGAACGAAAGCCCAGGTGTTAAAAAATTCCTTATGTGTATTATAAGCATCCATATTAGGACTCTTAAGTAAACATGTAAGAGCCAAACCAAAAATACTCAATAAACATAGATATGAAATAGCTTTCAATACTCCAGATAAAAGAGAGCGGTCAATAGCGGGAATAGGCTCCGTTTTAGCCTTATCTTCCTGATATTCAGATATTGCCACTTGGTATTCCTCCTCCTCTTTAATCTCTTTTGTATAATCACCTTTAGCACCAGCGAAATAAGACAAGATGCTATAAAGAATTACACTGAAAAACCAGGTAGGAATAAATAAATAGTAAAATGACATAATACCTAAAGCATTTAATCCGAAGCCAAAAACCCAAGCTGCTCCCCAAGTAATAACAGCTGGTTTGCTAATTTTAAGTCCTTGATATTTAGCCCAATAACGTGTAAATCCAATCTTAGGAAATAGAAAATGTTCCGTAGCTACTATTGCACCTACAGGTACTACTATTAATCCAGCGTATGTCAATAAAGGAAGAATCTTAGAAAACACGAATGGAAAACAAGCTATAACTACTGTAATAAGCCCAACTATAAGAGTAACTTTTCTTCGAGAATGTTTGTGGAAAATAGATTGAGCAGCTAAGCCAGCTCTATAAAGATTCGCATTGGCAGTAGTCCAGCCAGCTACTATAACTATTACAAAACCAGAAGCTCCTAAAGCATAATAAGCTACGTCACCTGGATCTAAAGCCGTAATGTTAGATTTTAATAAAACAGCAGCTCCAGCACCCATAATACCAGCAGCTATCCATGCTAAATAATGTCCAAATAACATCCCAAAACTAGTATAAAGCCCATAAGAAGCCTTTTTCGCATATCTTAAAATAGCCATATCTATTAATCCTACATGTGTAATAGAATTAGCGGCCCAGGCGAAACCAATCACTTCCATTAGGCCAATGCCTTTTTCCCCGGAATCTGTTACTCCTTTCCAAATAGATAAATCTCCTATATGAATAAAATCTTTAAAAGAGCTAATCACAGTCGTTCCTATTACATGATTGCTTAAAACTGGTAATAAGACGACAGCTCCAGAAATAAACAATGTGAAAAGCCATGGAGCACATATACTTGAAAAATTGGCAACAGTATTAAATCCATATAGAGCTACGAATACTACTACTATACCAATACCAATAACTACTAAAAGAAACCATATATTCGTCGAATACCAGTTAAGCTGTGCAGGGATATGAAACAAGAAACGCACTGCTGATGCTGACACCGTAATCATTGCCGCAGAAATTACAGAAAAGATTAATGCATTGGCCCAATTATATATGGTAGTCATGGATTTACCTGCGATCTTGCCAAGATATGTGTAAAGACTTAATCTTGTTTTTACGGCAATAGGTGCTGTGATGAAGGTCCAACTTAATATGGCGAGTATATTACCTATTAAAAGTCCTAGTAGTATGTCTCTGGTCGTCGCACCAAGTGCGACAAAAGTGGCACCTATAACGAATTCAGTGGCAGCTACGTGTTCTCCTGCATATAGACCTGCGAAGTGACCACCGCCGTGTAGTTTGTTTTTCGCTATTGGAAGTTGTTCTTCGTCAATATTTGCGAAATTATATTTTTGATAATTCATGGTTAACTATTAATTAAGTAAAATTATAAATTTGAAGGCTTGATATTAAACGTATTAAATACGTTTCTACAGCAAATGTAGAATTATTTTTTTAATATCCAACAAAAATTTTTAAAAAATGAGAAAAGTAACGTAAAAAGGACGTTTTATATGATATGCCTCTTTGATTGTAGTAAATAGCCTTGATTCAATTTTATTATTGAAAAATGTTTCATATATTTGTAATTGTTATGTGATAAATGTAATTACTACGTTTGTTATATGAACTTTAAATTTTAAGCGATGGATTTTAGAAAAAGACAAAATATTTCTTTGGATATAGTACTTTTTGGATTTAATGGAGAGCAGTTGTATGTTCTTCTTTCTAAGAGATATCTTAATCTGTATAATGAAGAATTTCCTGTTATTAATGATTGGAAGTTAGTTGGGAAGCATGTTTTAAAATCCGAAAGACTTGATGCGACAGCTAAAAGAATTTTTAGAACACTTGGATGTAATCATCCTCCTTTTTTTCATCAGTTCCGTACTTTTGGAAATCCTAAAAGAATTAATAAACATAAGGATGTGTTGTGGTCTGAAAGTAAGCAGGATGATCCGCAGACTTTGACTGTTGGATATTATGCACTTACGTATATACCTGATTTCGAGACTAGTGGTGTTAATATCCACTATGCTGGGGTGGAGGTAGATGGCCACGCAGACGCCATTGCCATAGAATCTATAAAAAATCCTGAATATGTTTGGTTTCCTATCGATAAATTGCCGCCAGAGAAAGATTTCGCTTTTGATCATGAGTTTATTATCAAAGAGGCTTATCAGTATATAAAAGAGAAGTTTACGGTGGCTCCATATGTTTATCATTTATTGCCGGCGAAGTTTACGCTAAATAGTTTGTTGACGGCGTATGAGTGCGTTTTTGGGACGAAAATCGATAATCGTAATTTTAGAAAGAAGATTATCTCAAAGGTGTATATCGCTCGTCTTGATGAGAAAGTGAGCTTGCCTAATTCTAAGAAACCAGCGAATTTGTATATGTTTAGTCAAGATATTTACGATAGAATGCTTACCGACAAGCCTCGTAATATCTTGTAATCACCACTTTTTGACACTTGTTATTTTCCTCGTTAAATTTTTGGGAGTCCTTTTCAGAGTGGGCCTTTTTTGTGGCCGTTTCTCCCAGCCGTTTCAATCTTTCCACGCTAGGCTCTCCACGCTGGATTCTCCACTTTGGTGTCTTCATGCCAGCACCTCCACTTCAGACTTTCCACTTCAGACCTCCCACGTCAGTACCTTAATTTCAGATCCTCCATTCCAATATCTCCATGTTGGCACTTCTACTTCAGACCTTCCAGGCTGACACCCTTCATGCCAGCACCTTCATGTCTATATCTCCATGGCATCCTCTTCATGTTGATCCTTTCATGTCTATATCTCCACTCCAGGACCTCCATGTCAGCTTCTTTTGTCCAGTCTTTCCACTTCAGACCTTCCAGGCTGACATCTACTACTTCAACCTCTCCACTTTGGCGCCACTCCCTATCTTCCGCGCCGCTTTTCACAGAAAAATGACACTTATTATAATTTCGGATTTATAAGTATCAGATATACAGATAGTTAGAAAATGAAAAATATAATAAGTGTCAAAAAAGTGTGAAAACCTGGCTGGAATTATAAATTTTAGACTTTAATGGAAAATTTCGGCCATGCAGTATTAGTCAAG
>JBAYDV010000161.1:0-3448 GCA_041668045.1 Bacteroidales bacterium
GAGAATGAAAATCACAGTTTTTTGACACTTGTTATAATTTCCGTTTTGTAAAGTGTTGTAAACGTGGCATTTATAAATTCAGAAATATAATAAGTGTTATTTTTTTGTGAAAACTAGATCCATGTCTCGTAATACACGGACATAAAATCCTAACATAGAGAATGAAAATCACAGTTTTTTGACACTTGTTATAATTTCCGTTTTGTAAAGTGTTGTAAACGTGGCATTTATAAATTCAGAAATATAATAAGTGTTATTTTTTTGTGAAAAAGTAGATCCATGTCTCACTCCACACGGATGTGGGGGACCGCCAGCGCTATGCTGGTGGTGGCTCTTTTCTGTACTTTTACTATAAGTATATATAATAAAATGAATTTGTAAGTTTATTAAAAATACCTAATACCTTAATTTATAGACAACTATGAATTTTTCTAAAAAGAGAATACACAGTAGTTAATAAAATGATTTTTTTTATTTACATTTGTAAAAGACTGGATGTTAATTTTAATTAATTAAGGACATGATCGAGGAGGAAAAGAACGAATACAATGTTTATACGTTAACAAGGACTGAATTAGGGAAAAAAGCTGAAAAATTAGCACTAGATTTTCTAGAAAAAAAAGGTTTCTTATTATTAGAAAAAAATTGGCGAAATAGACATCAAGAAGTAGATTTGATTATGAAATATAATGGAATAATCCACTTCATAGAAGTAAGATCATTAAGAAGTACAAAATTACATTGGCCTAAAGAAACAGTATTACAAAAGAAACAACGTAATTTGATAAAAGCTGCTCAGAGTTATGTTTATAAAAAGCATATCGTGAATGATTTATGTTTTGATATAGTCTCAATATCCTTTAATCACGATAAACCAATTATAGAATACGTACCTGATGCATTTTTACCATTTTGTTAATATAAAATTAAACTATCGATATGGACAAAAATCTTTATTGTGTTATCATGGCAGGCGGTGTAGGAAGCCGCTTCTGGCCAGTAAGCAGACAATCTAGACCTAAACAATTTTTAGACATTCTTGGAACAGGTCGTTCATTTATTCAACAAACATATGACAGATTTATCAAAATAGTACCACATGAAAATATTATGATAGTAACTTCCGCTAACTATAAAGAATTAGTAGAAGAACAACTACCAGATGTTCTAGAAAAAAATATTTTACTTGAACCTTTCAGAAGAAATACAGCCCCCTGTATAACATATGCTTCATATAAACTAGCTAAAATGAACCCCGATGCTGTTATGATAGTAACACCATCAGACCATTACATAGCTAACGAATCTCTATACCTAGAGACCATTTCCCACGCAGCAGAATACGCAGCCAAACACGATGAACTATTCACCATGGGAATTAAACCATCCCGTCCAGAAACAGGCTACGGCTATATACAAGCCAATAAAAAAGAACTACACAACGTACAAGGACACATAGCCTATGGAGTGAAAACCTTTACAGAAAAGCCAGATGAAGAACTAGCTAAAGTATTCTACGAAAGCGGAGAATTCTTATGGAATTCAGGAATTTTTATATGGAATAATAGAACTATTTTAAAAGAAATAGATAAATGGTTACCAGATGTCTCCGCTCTATTCAAATTAGGAAATGACATCTATGGAACACAAGAAGAACAAAAATTTCTAGACAGCATTTATGAAGACTGCACAAATGTATCTATAGACTATGGAGTAATGGAAAAAACATCCAAAGCATGGGTTTTCGAAGCCTCTTTTGGATGGTCAGATCTAGGAACATGGGAATCACTATTCCAACATTCTGAAAAAGACGAAAATAATAATCTAGTCAAGGTAGAAAACCACATGATGGATAAAATGTATAACTCTGTAATCGTCAATACGGAAAAAGATAAACTGATAGCTGTAAAAGGATTATCAGACTTTATGATAGTTAATACAGATGATGTACTAATGATATGTCCAAGAGATGAAGTCAGGTTTAAAAATATGTTAACTGATTTAGCAGTTAATGATAAAAATAAATATCAGTAAAGTATGAAACTAAATATACAATCTGAAATCGGTAAAATTAATGGAGTCATTCTCCATACTCCCGGAGCAGAAGTAGAAAACATGACACCACAAAATGCTCAAAGAGCATTATACAGTGATATATTAAACTTAGACATAGCCAGACATGAATATGAACAAGTAGAAGGCGTTTTATCTAAAGTAACTAATGTTTACCAGGTAAGAGATTTATTATCTAAAGTACTAAGATATTCTTCTAAAAAAGACAAATTAATCAAGAAGATATGTAAAGCTGAAGATGCAGAAAAATATTACAACTATTTGATGAGCATCTCTAATAAAGAACTATCAAGAGTCCTAATAGAAGGACTACCTGCTACTGTAGATACTCTCACTGCCTTTTTAGGAGATGATTATTACGCACTGCATCCTCTTTATAATTTCTATTTTACTCGCGACGCATCAGTCACCTTTGGTAATGATGTATTGATTTGTAAAATGGCTAGTAAAGTCAGATTAAGAGAATCATTAATAATGGAAGCTATCTTCGAAGATAGTGGAGAATTCGAATGTGGAGTGCTGAATGCTAGAGAATTTACTAATAATGGTCCAGACCTTTATATAGAAGGAGGAGATTTAGTCATAGCACGTGATGATATTTTAGTTATAGGAAATGGAATGAGAACAAGTACTCTAGCTATAGATAAGATAGTAGAGAGTCTATGTAAAAGAAATATATCAAATAAACAATATGTCATAGTACAACAGCTTCCTCATACCCCTGAATCATTTATACATCTAGACATGGTATTTACCATGCTTGATGTAGATAGTTGTATGATTTTCGAACCTTTAATATTGAAAAATAATAGTTATCAGACGGTTCAGATTACTATAGAGAATGGTAAAGTATCTAATATTAAAAATGTAGAAAATATTCTTTCTGCTCTGAAAAAATTAGGTATGGATTTGAAACCAGTTATCTGTGGAGGAACTAAAGATGTATGGGATCAAGAAAGAGAGCAATGGCATTCTGGAGCTAACACTTTCGCTTTCGCTCCTGGAAAAATATTGGCTTATGCACGTAACAGTCACACTTTAGAAGCTTTATCTAAGAATAATTTCGAAATTTACTCAGCCAATGATGTTATTAATGATAAAGTAGATCTAGAAAAAGCTAAGAGATGCGTTATTACTCTAGAAGGATCAGAACTACCTCGCGGTGGAGGAGGAGCAAGATGTATGACCATGCCTCTTCAGAGAGATGCAGTTAAATGGTAAAAGTTATATAATAATTTTTTAGGGCAATATTAATTAGTGCTAAATGTGCAGAGTAGTAATTTTTTTTTAAATTTGCATGTTAATTCTGATAAGATGAAAGAAAAGATAGAACAAATACGCGCCAGAATAAAAGACGCGAAGGCTCAGACCTTAA
>JBAYDV010000162.1:0-3423 GCA_041668045.1 Bacteroidales bacterium
AGTTGAGATACGAAGATTCGAACTTCGACTGGCTGAACCAAAATCAGCAGTGCTACCATTACACCATATCTCAGTAATTTTGGGCTACAAAGATAAATACTTTTTTTAAAAAACAAATAAAAAATTGAAAATTATCTTTTATCTTTAAAAAAATCTATCATAAGCGAAGAACATTCGTTTTGTAATACGCCACTAATAACTTCTGTTTTTGGATGTAAAAGAGATGGATTAAAAATAGAATAACCTCTTTTCTCATCTTTAGCACCATATATGATTTTTCCTATTTGTGCCCAAGAAAGAGCTCCAGCACACATCGGACAAGGTTCCACTGTTACTACTAAAGTACATTTATTAAGATATTTACCACCAAGATAATCGGCAGCCATAGTGATAGCTTGCATCTCAGCGTGAGCAGTTGGATCATTTAATGTTTCAGTGAGATTATGTGCACGTGCTATAATACTACCTTGACTAACAATAACAGCCCCAATAGGTATCTCATCCTCTTCTCGAGCACGTTTAGCTTCCTTTAAAGCCTCTAGCATATATTTCTCGTAATCTTCTTTTTCCATATTATTTTAATACGACATTTTTGCAAATATAGTGACAATTTGGCATTATACATTATGTGGCATTTATTTTGCCAAGTGATAAGATGTTGATTAAATACAATATAATAAATTTAAAAATATAATAATATGAATATTAAACCTTTAGCGGACAGAGTTCTTATTGAACCTAAAGAAGCTGAAACTAAAACAGCAAGTGGAATTTACATTCCTGACACAGCGAAAGAAAAACCACAACAGGGTAAAGTAATGGCTGTTGGTACGGGTAAAAAAGATGAGCCAATGGAATTAAAAGTTGGTGATACCGTTCTTTATGGAAAATACGCAGGTACTGAAATCGAAGTCGAGGGTGGCAAATATATGATTATGCGCCAGTCTGACGTTTTAGCTATTTTGTAATTTATTCAAATTATTAAAAAATCAATAAACAATGGCAAAAGAAATAAAATTTAATATGGAAGCACGCGGTCTTATGAAAGAGGGCGCTGATGCTTTAGCAAATGCAGTTAAAGTCACTCTTGGACCAAAAGGTCGTAATGTGGTAATAGATAAGAAATTCGGGGCACCTCACGTGACAAAAGATGGCGTAACTGTAGCCAAAGAAATCGAGTTTAAAGATAGATTCAAAAATATGGGTGCTCAGATGGTAAAAGAAGTAGCTTCAAAGACTAATGATTTAGCCGGTGATGGTACTACTACTGCTACTGTTTTAGCACAAGAAATCATAAATGTAGGTTTAAAAAATGTTACTGCAGGTGCGAATCCAATGGATTTGAAACGAGGTATAGATAAAGCTGTAGAGGCAGTTATCGCTAATTTAAAATCTCAGACAGTAGTTGTTGGTGATGATTATTCTAAAATAGAACAAATTGGTACTACTTCTGCTAACAATGACTCTCAGATAGGTAAATTAATAGCAGATGCTATGGAGAAAGTTAAGAAAGAGGGAGTTATTACTGTAGAAGAAGCTAAAGGTACTGCTACTGAAGTTAAGATAGTAGAAGGAATGCAGTTCGACAGAGGTTATATCTCTCCATATTTCATGACTGATTCTGAAAAAATGCAGGCAGTGCTTGATTCTCCTCAAATTTTAATCACAGATAAGAAGATTTCTTCAATGAAAGATTTACTTCCTATTCTTGAGCCAATAGCTCGTGAGGGTAAAAGTTTAATGATTATCGCTGAGGATGTAGATGGAGAAGCTTTGACTACTCTAGTAGTTAACAGACTTCGTCAGACAGTAAAAGTTTGTGCAGTTAAAGCTCCTGGATTCGGAGATCGTCGTAAAGAAATGTTACAGGATATAGCTACTCTAACTGGTGCTACTGTTATTTCAGAAGAACGTGGATTTACTTTAGAGAATACTACTCCTGAAATGCTTGGAAGTGCAGAAAAGATTACTGTAACTAAAGAAAATACAACTATTGTTAATGGTTCTGGAGATAAAGCAGCTATCGCTGACCGTGTTTCTGCTATCCGTAAACAAATAGAAACCAGCACTTCTGACTACGATAAAGAAAAATTACAAGAAAGACTAGCTAAATTAGCTGGTGGTGTAGCTGTGATGTATGTAGGTGCTGCTTCTGAGGTAGAAATGAAAGAGAAGAAAGATAGAGTAGAGGATGCATTAAATGCTACTCGTGCAGCTGTAGAAGAAGGTGTTATCCCAGGTGGTGGTGTAGCATTAATTCGTGCTATTCCATGTTTATCTGAGGTTAAAGCCGACAATGAAGATGAACAGACAGGTATTAACATCGTAGCTAAAGCTATTGAAGCTCCTCTTCGTATGATCGTAGCCAATGCAGGTCTTGAAGGAAGTGTAGTAGTTAATAAAGTTCGTGAAGGAGAAGGTGACTTCGGATACAATGCTCGTGCTGATAAATATGAGAATTTATTAACTGCAGGAATCGTTGATCCTACTAAAGTTACTCGTATATCACTAATTAACGCAGCTTCTGTAGCAGGTATGTTCTTGACTACTGAATGTGTATTAGCTGATATCCCTGAAGCTGAGCCAGCAATGCCAGCAGGCGCAGGTGCTCCAGGAATGGGTGGCATGATGTAGTTTGAACCAAATTATAACATTTAAAAAGAGAGGAATTAAAATAATATGACCCCCAAAACAAATTGGACGGTTAATATTAATTAACAAACTCTTAAATGGATTAAAAGCTCGGTATTTTACCGAGCTTTTTTCATTTACCCTCAGTTTGACCATAGTCTTATCAAAACAATTACATCTTCTTAACATACTCTGTATAATTCCTTCTTCAACAAGCATATGTTGATATCCTTTATGCTTACGATACCATCTGCTCACTCATTTTTTTCTATAGTTCTTTCCATTGCATCAAGCTAAAAATTTCTCTGAAAAATATAGGTCGATGATATTCAATATAGGGCTTTAGCAGCAGAAAGATCTAGTATAGTTATGCTTACATAAAAATACTAGCATGAATATATGTAATATGGAAGCATAAGTCTGAGCTACTACGTCAAGCTGACATAAAAGTGCTTGCATAGAGAGCATTAATGTAGAAATACTAAAATTGAGAATGAAAATCACAGTTTTTTGACACTTATTATAATTTCACTTTTGTAAAGTACTGTAAATGTGGCATTTATAAATTCAAAAATATAACAAGTGTCATTTTTTTGTGAAAACCAGATCCCTGCCTCTCCATGCGAAGGTGTTAGACTGATAGTTCTGCTTATAATGTTTTTTTGAGGATTATACTTATAGGAAAAGTACAGAAAAGTCTCGGTCCACACGGATGTGGGGGACCACCAGCGCTATGCTGGTGGTGGCTCTTTTCTGTACTTTTTCTATAAGTATATATATAGAGAGATTTAA
>JBAYDV010000163.1:0-3400 GCA_041668045.1 Bacteroidales bacterium
CACCTTTATGATGAAGCATTTAATAATGATTTTAATGAAGTAATAAAAAAATGCCAAGAAGCAGGAATAAAAAAATGCATATTACCAGGTGAAGATTCCACACATCAAGATGCTCTAAATAAAGCAGCCGATTTATATCCAGAATATTTATTGCCATGCATTGGTGTTCATCCATCATCATTAAATGATAATTGGAAAGATGAACTAGATTTCGTAAAAAATAATCTAAATTCTAGAAAATATTATGCTATTGGTGAGATAGGTCTTGATGAACATTTCGACAAGACTTACCTATCAATACAGAAAGATGTTTTTAAAGAACAACTTCGTATAGCTTATGAAGCTCATCTTCCAGTCATTATACATTCAAGAGATGCTACGGTTGATACTTTCGAAGTCTTAGAAACTTGTAAAAAAGAAGGAATTAAAATAAAAGGAATTTTCCATGCTTTTTCAGGCAGCCTGGAAACATATAAAAAGTTAAAAACTTATGGTGACTTTTATTTCGGTATAGGAGGTGTACTGACATTCAAAAATGCTAAAATAGCCAAGACTATTATAGATATTCCACTTGAAGATATAGTCCTTGAAACAGACTCTCCATATTTAGCTCCTACACCTCTTAGGGGAAGTAGAAATGCTTCTTATAATATTCCTATCATAGCAGAAAAATTATCACAAATAAAAAATACTAGTATTGAAGAAATAGCTAAGATAACTACCGAAAATGCAGAAAGCATATTTGATTGTTAATAAAATCTATATTAATTATGGAAACAACATCAATTCTTTTAATTTATACAGGCGGAACCATAGGAATGAAACAAGATCTAGACACTCTAGCTCTAGTCCCTTTTGATTTTTCTCAAATTTTAGAAGAAGTCCCAGAATTAAAAAAATTTGGTTATAAAATTGATTCTATTTCTTTTAGCCCACTTATTGATTCTTCTGATGTAGATCTTTCTGTATGGCACAAGCTCGCTAATATTATAAAGGATAATTATCAAAAATACGATGGCTTCGTTATTTTACATGGCACAGATACCATGTCATACTCTGCTTCAGCTCTTAGTTTTATTCTTGAGAATCTAGAAAAACCCGTTATTTTTACTGGGAGTCAATTACCAATAGGAATACTTAGAACAGATGGAAAAGAAAATTTAATTTCATCAATAGAAATAGCTGCCACTAGAAGAGAAGATGGAAGACCAATGGTTCCCGAAGTATGCATATATTTTGAAAATAGATTATTCCGTGGCAATAGAACTACCAAATACAATGCTGAAAACTTTAATGCTTTCAAATCTAATAATTATCCTGAATTAGCTAAAGCAGGAATATATTTAAAATACAACCGGGCTAATATTAATTATCCTGATTGGGGAAAGAAACTTATAGTTCATAACGAGCTAGACACTAATATCGCTATATTAAGATTGGTTCCAAGTATTAACGAATCTATTTTTAATAGTCTACTGAATATTCCTGGACTTAGAGCCATTATATTAGAAACTTATGGATCTGGAAATGCTCCAACCTGTGGCCGATTTTTAGAATATATCAAAAAAATTATTGATAAAAATATAATTATTATAAATATAACTCAGTGCCAAGCAGGAAGTGTAGAGATGAATAAATATGCTACAGGGGCTACATTGAAAAAATTAGGAGTTATTAGTGGATATGACAGCACGATAGAAGCTGCTACTACTAAATTATATTATTTACTAGGTAAATATAAATTAAATACAGAAGTTAAGGAGATATTTGAAGAAAATTTACGTGGAGAAATAACAAAAGATTAGTAATTTTTCAAAAAAAAATCGTAACTTGCACAATATTTAGAATTGAAAACCATCAAATAGAAAAAAATAACTATTTAATAATTTGTTTAATAATTAATTCATTCAAAAATTTATGAAAAGAATTTTCATGTTTTTGGCAGTTATAAGTCTAATGACTTGTTCTGCACAATTCGCATCAGCTCAAACTGACGAAGCTACTCAAAGTGAAGCAGCTATCTCCGCTGATAATACTACAGCTAACGCTCCAGAACAACAACAAGTTGCTGAGACTAGCGTTCAAGAAGAAGGCGTTCCAATTCATCAAGCAATTAAGACTAAATTTATTGAAGGTGGTGCCGGTTTTATGGCTACCGTACTTGCATGTCTTATTCTTGGTTTAGCCGTCTCTATTGAAAGAATCATTTATCTTAATATGGCTTCAACTAATACTACTAAACTTTTAGAAAGTGTAGAGAAAGCTCTTGATGAAAACGGTGTTGAAGGTGCCAAAGAAGTATGTAGAAATACTCGTGGTCCAGTAGCAAGCATTTTCTATCAAGGTCTATTACACATGGACGAAGGAGTAGAAGCAGTTGAAAAAACAGTTTCATCTTATGGTTCAGTTCAAATGGCTCAATTAGAAAAAGGTTTATCTTGGATTACTTTATTTATAGCAGTTGCTCCTATGTTAGGATTCATGGGTACTGTAATTGGTATGATTCAAGCATTCGATGATATTCAAGCTGCAGGTGATATTTCACCAACATTAGTAGCTGGAGGTATGAAAGTAGCCTTGATTACTACCGTAGGTGGTCTTATCGTAGCTATTATCCTTCAATTCATCTATAACTATCTTATTGCTAAAGTAGATTCAATCGTTGCAGAAATGGAAGATGCATCTATTTCATTAGTAGATATTTTAGTTAAAAATCAAAATAAATAATAATATATTATGTCTAAAGCATATAAATATATATTATACGTACTTTTGACCGCATGTGCTATCGTTATAGCTTTGTTCTATATTCAGAATGGTAACTCAGATTTCTCAATTGCGAATATGAGAGCACTTCTAACAGGACATTCTATGATTGATATAATTATCTGGTCATCGTATGTATTAGTAGGATTAGCTGTAGCGTTAATCGCTATCCTTTCCATCATTGGATTGGTCGAAAAACCAGGATCTCTTAAGAGATTCGGTATTACCTTATTAATCGCAGTAGTAGTAATTGGTTTAGCTTATGAATTAGCTTCTGGTGCCGCTGTAAACGCTAATGTTGCACACGTACCAACTCATTCAGAACTAAAATTAACCGATACAGGACTAATCGTAACATATATACTATTTGGTGTTACTATTTTATCTATCCTATTCGGTGGTCTATATAATGCAATTAAAAAGAATTAACATTAAGTAATATGGCATCTAATAAGAAGAAAACCCCCGAAATAAACGGCGGATCAATGGCTGATATATCGTTCCTTATGCTGATCTTCTTCCTTATGGTTACGACTATGGACCATGAAAAAGGTATTGCACGAAGACTTCCTCCTATGCCTAATAAAGATCAAAAGGCAGAGGATATGAAAGTTAATCGTAGGAATATCCTAGA
>JBAYDV010000164.1:0-3393 GCA_041668045.1 Bacteroidales bacterium
GATTGGGATTCAACTATTGATGATTCATTTTTCTATCCTGGTTTTTCAATAAGTTGGTTACCAACTTCATCATTCGATATTTTTAAAGGTTCTTTCTTAGATTATTTAAAAATACGAGGAGGCTGGGCTAAAATAGGTTCGGCGACTGGTGCATATGACAATGGAACTTATTATAATGGTGTCGCAAATATTATTAATGGTCAAGGTCAATTTTATCTACCTACTACTCTACCTCCACAAGGATTAAAACCGGAATCAATAGTAACTGCAGAAATTGGTATTGAAGCCAAAATGTTTGATGAAAGATTAAATTTAGACATGTCTTTTTATTCTAAGAAAACGACCAATGAAATTCTTTCTATGGCAGTATCGATTCCTACAGGGTATAGCTCCATGCTTATTAACGCTGGAGACTTCAGAAATAAAGGTGTAGAAATTCAATTAAATGGTGTAATCTTAAAGACTAAAGATTTTTATTGGGATGTAACATTGAATTGGTCTAAAGATGTCAGTCACATCGAAGAACTATACACTAACCCTATTACAGGAGAAGAACTTCAAAATTATCAAATAGGTGAAGAATGGTCAACATATGTTTATGCCAAAGCTCCTGATAAAGATGAAAATGGAAACATTACTAAGAAATATTCATGGGGTACTTTATTCGGAGAAGGTCATAAAACAGATGAAAATGGTAATGTAATAGTTAACTCAGCAGGTTATCCTGAAACAGAACAAAAAGTTCTAGGTAATGTTATGCCTGACTGGATGGCCAGTTTAAATACTGAATTAAAATATAAGAATTTATCATTTGGATTTATGTTAGATTATCGTCATGGTGGAGACTTCTTCTCAGTCACTTCTATGTGGGGTCAATACACAGGAATACTAGATTTCACAGCCGAGGGAAATAGTCGTGAGATACATCCTGTATTTGGTAAAGACATCTACAAAGATCTTACTTTCGTAAAAGAAGATGGGACTCCTAACGACATACCTGTAGATGCAGAAACAGCTTTTCATAATGCTTACCAGGATCGCAGTATGTCTGTAGCAGATGGTTCTTTCTTAAAATTAAGAGAAATGCATTTGACATATAAAGTTCCAAAAAAATTCTTTAGTAAAATTGAATTTGTTAAAGGGGCTAATATATCAGTCATTGGTAATAATTTAGCTATTCTATGGTTAGATCCTTCTAATTATGCTAAGATTGACCCAGAATCATCCACTGGTAGTGGAAACTCTGGAGTTGGACTTGAATCTGGTGCAGTTATGCCATCAAGAAGCATAGGAGTCAAAGTTGGATTAACCTTTTAATCTTTAAAATTTCAAATTATGAAAAAAAATTATAAATATATAATTATAGCCTTTATAGGCATTCTTTTAAGTAGCTGTACTAATGATTTTGACTCCATAAACACAGATCCAGATAGACCAAAATCTGTACCTGCTACTAACATTCTATCATATGCTATTAGATATTCTACTCAAAACCTTTTCGATGAATGGAATGATTTAAACGAACCAAGCACATATGGAGGATACATAGCTAAAATTCAATACATTGATGAAGCAAGATATAAATATCGTCCTTCAGTAGTTGAAAATAAATGGACATATATATACTTTACAACTAATAATTGTCGAGAAATACAACGTTTATGCTCTTTAGATAACCAGGAAAATCCAAACTTATCTGCAGTAGCTAAGATATGGGAAGTAGTAATGATGCAGATGGCGACCGATACATGGAGAGATATTCCATACTCCGATGCATTTAAACTAAAAGAAGGGTCTCAAACGCCAAAATATGATACTCAAGAAGAGATATACCCTGCACTTTTAGCTAAATTAAAAGAAGCTGCTGACACACTTGGTACAAGTGGAGATTTAGGAGGTGGAGATATTTTATATTATGGCAATATTAATCAATGGAAAGAATTTTGTAATTCTTTGAGACTAAGATTAGCTATGCGTATTAGCGATGTTGACAGAACACTTTCACAAAGTACAGTAGAAGAAATTCTAAGCAATCCTTCAAAATATCCAGTCATTAAAACCAATGCTGATAATGCTTTCTTTAATTGGCCAGGTGCAAAACCTTACAATGAGCCATGGTATGACGACAAACTTGTTCGTGATGACCATGGAATAAGTGATGTTCTAATGAACATACTAAAATCTACTAATGATCCTCGTTTATATTATTATGCTCATCCTGCTAAATTAGGAAATGAATTTAAAGGTTTCACGATTGGAGCGACAAAGCTGCCTGTACTAGATTCTATAAGTAGAATAGGTGCTCGTTTTAGAGATGAAGCTGCTGGTTTCACTCCATATTTTCGTGCTGCAGAAACTTGGTTCGATATAGCAGAAGCATCTTTTTTAGGATATAGTACTGGAACAACTGCAGAAGAAGCATATAACAAGGGTGTAACTTGCTCTTTAGAAGAAAATTCATCATATGCCAAAACTATAAAAGATTTATCTGGCAATACCATTTTCACTTTTACAGGCAATACTATAGCTGATTATTTAGCTGGTGATGGAGCATATGACGGCACACGATCTAAAATATTATTACAAGAATGGATAGCTCTTTTCAAACAAGGAATGGAAGCATGGTCACTTTATAGAAGATCTGGCATACCAACTACAATGTATGTAGCTCCAGGTAGAGGTCTAGTACAATCGGATTATTTAAATCACCTAGATCCTCCATATAGATATCCTTATCCAACTACTGAAATCACTCTTAATAAAACCAACAGTAAACCTTTCATAGAAAGTGTAGAAGATGATTTCTGGGGTAAAAAAATGTGGTGGGCAGGACAAGTAACAGACTAAACACACTAAACAATTAAATAAAAAAAGGTAACTAAATTTATGTTCTAGTTACCTTTCTTTGTTTTATACTTATAGGAAGAGCAAAAGAAAAATCTCTCTCCACGTGGCCGTGAAATACAGACATTGAGTATGAAATTCACAGAATTTTGACACTTGTTATAATTTCAATTTTGTAAAGCACTGTAAATGTGATACTTATAAATTCAAAAATATAACAAGTGTTATTTTTTTGTGAAAAAGCAGATTGAAATCTCTATCCACGCAGCTGTGAAATACTGCAGGTACGCTTGTGATAGTTTTTCCTTTGATTTGTACAGATAGGGAGAGCAAAGAAAAGAGCCACCAGCAGAGCTGGCGGTCCCCCACATCCGTGTGGACCGAGACTTTTCTTTTTCTCTCCCTATCAGTACTATTAAATTAAAATTTTATTAAAAACGTTTATTATAGGCTTCTTTTAGTTGATTCATGGCTTGCTTTACGATAGAAAATGGTGCCGCTATATTCATACGCATAAATCCTTCTCCTTCTGGTCCAAACATAGTACCA
>JBAYDV010000165.1:0-3374 GCA_041668045.1 Bacteroidales bacterium
ATTCCTTCTGGAACTAAGTATGCGACAGTAGTTAACTCTAAAGGTTATTATACCTTATTAGGTTTACGTGTAGGTGGACCTTATAAAGTATCTGTATCCTTCATAGGTTACCAAACTAAAGAATTTACTGATATATCTTTAGCTTTAGGTGATACTTACAAATTAGACGCTAAGTTAAGTGAAGAGACTATGTCACTAGAGAGTGCTATAGTTTCAGTATCTAGAACTTCTGTATTTAATGATAAGAAGATGGGAGCTTCTGAATCTTTTGATAATGCTAAGATTCAAAATACAGCATCTATTAGTCGTTCTATCTATGATGTAGCTAAATTGAATCCTTTAGCTGTTAAAACTTCTGGTGGTATGTCTATCGCAGGTGCTAATAACAAATATAATTCATTCCAGCTTGATGGTACAGTAAGTAACGATGTATTCGGACTTTCTGGATCAGGTACTAATGGTGGTCAGACAGGCTCTAACCCTATTTCTATGGAGGCTATTGATGAGATTCAAGTAGTAGTAGCTCCTTTTGATGTTCGTCAGTCTGGTTTCGTAGGTGGTGGTATTAATGCCGTTACTAAATCAGGTACTAATGAATTCCACGGATCTGCTTATGGTTATTATAATAACCAAGATTTCTATGGTAAAACTCCTGGTAAAAAAGGTCGTGATTATTCAGATGAACGTACTTCACTAACTGATCAATATTCTTCTACTTATGGTATTACAGTAGGTGGCCCTATCATTAAAGATAAATTATTCTTCTTCTTGAATTATGAAGGAACGAATGATAGTTATCCAACAGCTGCTATCCCTGGAGATTCTGATTCTAAAGTTAGTAAAACTGCAGTTGATGATGTAATCACTTTTGTTAAAAATAATTATCCTGAAGCTGATCTTGGTGGATATGAATCTAAAGATGTAGTAACTAAGAGTAATAAACTTTTAGTACGTTTTGATTATAATATTAATAAAAATAATAAATTAATGTTCCGTTATTCTCTTCTTGATGCTCAGAAAGATAATGGATTTGGTTCAAGTCTTAAATCAGTAACTTTAAATAATACTGGTTATACTTTGAATAATACTACTCATAACCTAGTAGCAGAGTTAAACTCTAATATAGGTGATAATATGTATAATACACTACGTGTAGGATATACTTATGTAGATGATCATAGAGAGACTCCAGATGCTAATATATCAAATGTACAGATTAAATATTTCCCTGATTCAGACGGTGGAACAGGTGCTACTCTTAATTTTGGTCTTGAGAATTTTTCTCAACATAATTCATTAACACAGAATGTCTTTACAATAGAAGATAATTTATCTCTATATAAAGGTAGTCATACTATAACACTTGGTACTCATAATGAATTCTTCAATATGAAGAATGTATTCGTAGCATATAATGCAGGTTCTTATGTATATAAAGGTATAGATGATTTTTATGCTGGAAATATAGATTCTTATCGTTATCAATATGTTAATGATGAATATAAAAATGCAGATGGAGAATGGGGCCCAACTATCAAAGCTGGTCAACTTGGCTTCTATGCACAAGATGAATGGGCAGCTAGCGAAAACTTAAATTTAACTTATGGTGTTCGTGTAGATGTTCCTTTCTATACTTCAGATCCAATGACTAATGATGCATTTAATACTTCTAACGTCGCTACTACTAATGATGTAGAGACAGGAGTAAATCCTAAATCTACTCCTCTAATAGCTCCTCGTATTGGTTTCCGTTGGACTCCAATGGCTAGTGATAAATCATTCTTAGTACGTGGTGGTGTTGGTATGTTTACTGGCCGTATTCCTTTCGTATGGATTTCAAATATTTACACTAATGCTGGTCTTGCTATGGGTGGTACTTCATTCTATGGCGGTCAACAAGCAGAGAAAGAAGCTGCTGGTTTCCAAAACAGTCTTGATCCTACTAAACAATTCGAAGATCCAGGTCTATCAGAAGTTGATGTTATAGATAAAGATTATAAATTCCCTCAGGTTTTACGTGTTAATTTAGCAGTAGAGAAAAATCTTCCATGGGGAATACATGGAACATTAGAGGGCTTATTCTCAAAAACCTATAATAACATACTTTATGAAAATATAAATTATGAAACTAATGGTGATTGGGAAGGAATGTTAGCACCAGACCGTCCACAATGGTCTAAGGTAAATTCAGGTTATACAGAAGTTATAAAATTAGGTAATACTAATAAAGGTTATAATGTAAACTTGACAGCTAAATTTACTAAAGATTTCCACAATGGATTCGATGTAATGGCAGCTTATACTTGGGGTAAAGCAGAATCAGTAAATGATGGTACTTCTTCTCAAGCATATTCAAGTTGGAAATATAATATTACCTATTATGGTGATAAAGACCATGAGGTTAGACCTTCATCTTTTGATATCAGAAATAGAATCATAGCTAGTGTAAATTGGCATAAAGATTATGGTAAAATGGGTACAGAAATTAGCCTATTCTATCAAGGACACTCAGGTGGACCTTACTCTGTAGCAGTTTACGGATTCTCAGATGATGGAAGAAAAGGAAATGATGCAGCTTACATGCCTTCTTATGATGATATTTGGGGCGAGAATCCTTCATCTGCTCTTACTCATAACGATGAGTATTTAAACTTCCAAGAATGGATTAACAATAATCCAGATGTAGCTGATTATTATGGTAAATTAATGCCAAGAAACTGTATGCGTAAACCATGGGAACATCATATTGATCTTCATGTAGCTCAGAATTTCTATCTTAATGTTCGTGGTAAGAAACATACACTTCAAATCAATGCAGATATTGAAAATTTAACTAATATGTTCAATCATGAATGGGGAAATTATTATACTCCTTATAATGGTTATTCAGTATCTCCTGTTTCAGTTACAGGTTCTAACTCATATAGTATTTATGATACTAGTGATATGATAGGTGTTTCAAACATCTCATCTCGCTGGCATGGACAAATTGGTATTAAATATATCTTCTAAAGAATATTTTTAAAAATATTTAATAACAATACTTTTAAGAGGGTGGCTAAATGCAAAAATTTAGTCACCCTCTTTTTTTCTACGATTTATACACATAGGGATATATAAAAAAGTATATAGATATAACAATATACCCTTATAGTCCCCGCGGCCGAGAAATACTTACATTGAAGATGAAAATCACACAATTTTGACACTTGTTATAATTTCCATTTTATAAAGTATTGTAAACGAGAGACATACAAATTCAAAAATATAACAAGTGTTATTTTTTTGTGAAAACCAGATCCATGTCTCGTAATACACGGACATAAAATCCTAACATAGAGAATGAAAATCACAGAAATTTGACACTTGTTATA
>JBAYDV010000166.1:0-3163 GCA_041668045.1 Bacteroidales bacterium
ATTCCTTCGAAATTAGTCAAAATGAGGGATCATATATCTTAACTCCTTCTTTAGCTTCTAATTTCAAGAATTTCTTTAAAGGAGTTTCTAATGTATCTTTAGGTGAAGAATATCCTCTTCATTTAGATTTTACGACAGTGCTACAAATTCAATTATTGGATCTTGATAATGTTAACCGTTACCTTTCAGAGTCTAGTATCTCAGAAGAAACTGAAGCTACTATTGGTATAGGATTCTCTGAAGATGGTAATACATTAAGATTATTCTTAGTAGATTACGAACCTGCAGATTGGTCAGGACCTTATTTTGATGCTAATAGACCAACTGCTATTTTTACTGGTTCTTTCTTAGAATATGACTTCGTAAAAGCAGCTGAATAACATTGCTAGGTCAGGTAGCAGAGTATAAATTTTTATTCTAAATTTTAAATGACTGATTTATAGCTAATTGCAAAATGAAATAAAAATTTACTAGGTGCTACCTGACCTAGAAAAGTAAAAAATGATTGTAGGAAACTACAATCATTTTTTTTTGTGTTATTTCATGAATGAATTATTTCAGAATAATCTTCAGTAGTTCGTCCGTGTTGTCTACTACGTGTTGAGGAGCTTTTTCCTCGATTTTGGAACGAGAACAGAATCCCCACGTAACTCCACATGCTTCTACAACAGCATTTTTGGCAGTTTGCATATCTGTGGCAGAATCTCCGACGTATAATACATCGCTGGATTTTATATCGTACTGCTCTGCTTCAGAAAGGATATCGTAAACAATAATTGGATCTGGTTTCGTAGCTACTCCATCTCGTTGCCCTAAAACAGAAATAAAATCTATTGTAGGAAAGAAATGTGATACTATCTGCTGTGCTGCAGATATATATTTGTTCGAGGCTACTGCCATCTTTATCCCTTTCTCTTGAAGTTCATTCACTAGCTCTATTATTCCTTCATAAGGCTGAGTATTGTCAGTTTTATGTTCGTCATAATGAGTTAGAAATACTTTTTTTACATTATTAATGTTTTCTTCAGATTTTTCACCTTCTGGAAGGGCGCGCTCTATCATTTTGGCGATACCATTGCCGACACGATCCTTATATGATGGAATGTCATGCGTAGGAAAGCCTAGATGATTTAAAGCGAAATTTGTGCTGGTGCCTAAGTCAGCGATGGTATTCAGTAGAGTACCATCAAGGTCAAAAATTATTAATCTCTTCATTTATTTTTTAATCGTTAAACCAGGCGATCGAATCGGCACATTTTTTAGTTATGCCTGCCCAGTTCTTCGATGCGATGTCTTCTTTTGAAAACATTTTTGATCCCATACCTACGCAGAATACTCCACTATTTTTCCAATCTGTAAGATTTTCTTTAGTAGGAGAAACTCCACCAGTAACCATGATTTTACTCCATGGCATAGGAGCTAGAACACCTTTAACGAAACCAGGGCCTCCAACACTTCCTGCTGGGAAAACTTTAATTAATGTGCAGCCAGCTTCTTGAGCCATACCTATTTCACTAACGCTTCCACATCCAGGCGTGTAAGGAACACAACGTCTATTACATACTCGAGCGACGTCTGGGTTGTATAATGGTCCTACTACAAAATTTGCACCAAGCTGCATATAAAGTGAAGCAGTCCCAGCATCAACTATAGAACCAACACCTAAAATAAGCTCTGGACATTCTTTTGCAGCCCATTTTACTATAGGTCCGAAAACTTCATGTGCGAAATCTCCACGGTTAGTGAATTCAAAAGCTCTTATGCCACCATCATAGCATGCTTTTATCACATTCTTAGTAATTTCTAAATCAGAATTATAAAAAACAGGAACTATTCCAGTTTTTTTCATAGATGTCAATACATCTAATTTGTCAAATTTTGCCATATCTATCTGCGCCGAGGCGACTTGTTTATTTATCTTTGAATTCTTCCATTAGCATTTCCAGCAGCTAATGCTTCTACTTCCTCTAAGCTAACGTGATTAGCATCACCATGAATAGTGTGTTTTAATGCAGATGCAGCCACAGCGAATTCAAGAGCTTCCCCTTGAGTTTCCTTAGTAAGAAGGCCATGTATCATTCCTCCAGCGAAAGAGTCACCACCGCCGACTCTATCAGTAATAGGATTAATGTCATAATGTTTTGAAACATAAAATTCTTTACCATTATAAATCATAGCTTTCCATCCATTATGAGAAGCAGAATATGATTCACGAAGTGTTGAAACTACATATTTAAAGTTAAATGTTTCCATCATTCCTTTAAAAATATTTTTATAACCTTCAGCGTCAGTCTGTCCAGCAGAAATATCAGCATCTGGTTTAAATCCTAAGCAAAGCGCTGCATCTTCCTCATTTCCTATGCATATATCAACATATTCCATAAGAGGTTTCATAATCTCCTGTGCCTTTTCGGAGGTCCATAATTTTTTCCTGAAATTTAAGTCACAAGATACAGTAACACCATGTTTTTTGGCTGCCTGACATGCTTTTAATGTAACTTCTGCCGCATTATCTGATAATGCAGGTGTAATACCAGACCAATGAAACCACACAGCATCTTTCATTATAGTATCAAAATCAAATTCGTCTGCAGTAGCTTCTGCTATAGAAGAATTAGCTCTATCGTAAATTACTTTACTTGGACGCATAGATGACCCTGTTTCCATAAAATAAATACCTAATCTATCCCCTCCACGTTTGATATAGTCAGTATGCACGCCATATCTACGTAATTCATTAACGGCAGCCTGACCTATTTCATGTGTAGGAACTTTGCTAACGAAATAAGCCTCATGACCGTAATTAGCGCAACTTAATGCTACATTAGCCTCGCCTCCGCCATAAATGACATCGAACTTTTCAGACTGGATAAATCTGCGATTTTCATTTGGAGAAAGTCTCATCATAATCTCTCCAAGCGTTATTATCTTGTTTCCCATAAGTGTTATATATTTAAATAATATTATAATCGTGTGCGTGCACAAAGATATATAAAGTTTTTATTTTATCAAATCCTTTATTAGCTTTGAACTTTAAAAACAGGATGATTGGAAAATATAACTAGCTTTTTAATATGGGAAAAGATAAAATCAGAATAACTGATATAGCAAAATTAGTTGGCGTTTCAGCAGGGACAGTAGATAGAGTATTGCACAATAGGAG
>JBAYDV010000167.1:0-3162 GCA_041668045.1 Bacteroidales bacterium
ATTAAAGAAAAACTATTACAAGATGTACAAAATGGAAAATTTGATGAATTTTTTAATTAAAATTGACATACATTTTACAAAGTGATATAATAATTTTTATCTTATTTTGAAAAACCAATCAGACCACTAGCCGACTATATGTATTATTAGGAGGGATTAGCATGTCCGTAGGTATTATCAAAATTCAAAGCTTTGAAGGAGCATTTAATACCCCAGAGCTTGTCGAATCTTGGAAAAGCAGAATGTTGGAAGAAATTTACCAAAAGCATAGTGCAAAAGACTTGGACGTAAGTATTGAGTCAGAAAAAACGGAAAAAGGGATAAGAATAATCATTAAAGCAACTCCTAAAAGCAATAAATAAGATGGTTTCGGGAGAAGGATTGGGGAAGAGCAGGTTAATTAATTTAACCTGCTCGATTTATTGAAATGTGAAAACAATACTAAATTCAGTGATATGAGTTAAATTTTCTGGGGAAATAGTAAACATAAAAAAATAGAATAAAATAAAAAAATGTAAAGACACTTATGATATAATTTTGTTAGTCCAAAAACAAAATAAAAATATTCGAGGTGTCTTTACATATGATAAATATAACAAATAATGAAATAAAATTCAATGATTTAGAAGAAAAAATGTGGAAAAAGAAAATGCAAGAAGGTCTAGACGAGTTAAGAGATCAATTAAGAAGAATTGATTATCAATTATTAAAAAACAGAAATAATGAGCTTCTTGAGCCAAAGGATTTTCAGTCAACAACAATAAAATGTAGATTTGGAGATTTAGATATAAATCGACGACGATACAAGTTAAAAAAGAACAATAACGAAGTAGAATGGGTATATTTATTAGATATATATTTAGAATTAGGATATTCAGGAGAATATTCACAAAGTATAGTTGAAATGGTATTAAAAGAAGCAACAGAAAAATCATATAGAAAAACGGCAGAAACAATTGAAAAGAATACCAATGTAAGCATAAGCCATACAACAGCAAGAAAAATATTAATAGATTTTTCAGAAAATAGAATTGAAAAAATCGAAAAAGAAAAATTAAAATTGTATGAAAAAGGTTATATTGAAGGAACAAAAGAATTAAAGATAATATATGAAGAATCAGATGGGATATTCATATCAAAGCAAAATAGAAAGAAAAATAAGGAAGCCAGAAAAGGCAAGAAATTAAAGAATGAGATAAAAATAGGAATTGTTCACGAAGGATTTGAAAAAAGATATAGTAAAGATTTTAAAGTGAAAAATAAGCAAATGATAGCAACAACAAGAAATGCAAAATACTTCAAAAGATTAGTAGATATGACCATTGGAACAACATACAAGGAAAGCAGTATAGAAAAAATAATAATAAATGCAGATGGTGCAGGTTGGTGTAAAGATATTGCAGAAAGTCCAAAGGAAAGATATCAATTAGATATGTTTCATATACAAAAGAAAATAAGCGAGGCAGTTACAGATATAGAGTACAAAAAATTAATGTCAGGAATAGTTAAAACAGATAAACCAGAAGATATATTTAGTATAATATATAATTATAAAGTTGAGTTAGAATATGATGAAAATGAAGAAGAATTAAGCAAAGTAAAGGAATTAGAAGAGTATTTAAGGAATAACAGAAAAGGATTGTTGAGGTATCAATACGAAATAGGCTTAACAAAAGAAGAAATAGAAAAATTAGATGAAACAGAATATAGAAATTTGGGAACAGAAGAAAGTCAAGTGTATAGTGGTTGCAGAAAAAGAATGAAGAAAAACAGAACCAGTTGGAGTGACAGAGGTTCAGAGGCAATGGTAAAAGTAATAAGTTATATAAAATCTAATATTTTAGAAGATTTACTAACAGGAAAAATGAAAAAAGCAATAGATAAAGAATTAAGTCAAAGAGTTGAAGAACCAAAGAAAATAAGAAAAGTAAAGGTTGGAAAAATAAAGTATGCAACCAAAAACAGCATATTAGAAAGCGTAACAGGATTTAGAAGACAGAAAGTACAACAGCTGTTAAGATGCGTAAAATTCAATGAAATGAGGTTGATTGGAGATTAGCTTAAAAATAGCATTTTTAGGCTTAAAAGTGTTGCAAATAAAAAAGATTAATAGTAATATATAGTTATGAAAATTAAGTTTTAAATCTAATTAAATTATATTAAGTGTCTAAAAATATTGAAATCTAAGGAAATCCCCAGTTTAAAAAACTCATACCAACAAAGTTGCAATGCTTGCAATTTCGAACTACATGTGTTATATTGTAATCGAAATAAGGAGTTTGGAGGTAGTTAATGAGTAGAGGTAAAAGATACGACACTGAACAAAAGCTAAATATAAAAAAGGTATTAGCTGTAATTATAGCAATTGCAGTTATTGTTATGTTTGTAATAACAATAGGAAAAATATTAAAAACTAACCCAAATAACCAAGGAAAGGTAATCCCAACACACTACATTTCAGTATATACAAACGGAAATTGGGGAGTAATTAATTCAAAAGCAGAGCAAGTAATAGCTCCACAATATTCAGAAATGATAGTTATTCCAAACAAAGAAAAAGCAGTATTTTTATGTGTATATGATGTTGATTATTCAGCACAGACATATAAAACAAAGGCAATTAATGCAAATGGTGAAACTTTATTTGCAGAATATGAAAAAGTAGAGCCATTAATAAATAATAAAGATAATAAAATTTGGTATGAAAAAGATTTACTTAAAGTGCAAAAAGATGGCAAATTAGGTTTAATAGATTTAAGCGGAAAAGTAATATTGAATTGCGAATACGAAAAAATAGAAACATTAAAAGGTGTAGAAAATAGCATAATTACAGTAAAAGATGGAAAATTAGGATTAGTAGATACTGTTGGAAATGTAATTATAAATAATGAATATAAACAAATTTCAGCATTAGAGAATTATTCAGATGGATATATAGTAACAAATTTCGACAACAAATGCGGAGTAATAAATTACAGCAAACAATTAGTTGTTGAATGTAAATACGATTCAATAAAAAATAAAACAAGTAACGGAAATTATATAGTAAAAATAGATGGAAATTATAAAGTTTTAAATTCAGAAGGACAAGCACTTTTGGATTCAAAATATGAAGATATTAAAGACATTAACGAATCATATGCAATAGTAAAAAATAACAAA
>JBAYDV010000168.1:0-3134 GCA_041668045.1 Bacteroidales bacterium
GAACGAATGGCTGAAGCTGAACGTATAGCAGGACACCAAGCTTCTATATCCTCAATAATATATAATTTTTCTAAAATGTCGACATACTCATCAAAAGTATTACGTGTCACTGTCTCCATTTCTCCGTGTACATCTTTTAGGAGACTTTTCTTTTTAGCTAATGTACATACATTCCTACCATAACTCTTTAAGATTAATCTCGTTAAATTTTCATTTCTTTTCTTCTTGTCTATAGCTGAAATATCTCTTTTGCATAGAGCATCTACATAATCATTAGCGACTAATAACTTAGTTTCATCGTTCATTTCAGTATCATCTAAAGTGGATGGCCATCCTCCTCGACATGCAGCGAAGATAAGTTGTTCAATAGTTAATGAAGAAACTTTTCCATCAATATCTAACTTGGGATTATCAAAAAGTTTTTTCAATGATATACTGCCATTTGATTCATTGGATTCAAATAAACTCATGGGATACATATTAATTTTTGCAATCCTTCCTATACCTGTATGCATAATTTCATCTGTTTCAATAACTGTAGATCCTGTAAGTATAAATTGGCCTTTTTTACGCCTTGTGTCTACTGCATGTCGCACCGCATCCCACAAGACTGGAGCTACTTGCCATTCGTCAATTAATCTTGGGGTATCTCCCTTAAGTAATAATGAAGGTTTGACAGCAGCTGTTGCCAAAAAACCAGTTCTGGTATCTGGATTTTGCAAGCTTATCATACTCTTCGCTTGTTCCATAGCAGTCGTAGTTTTTCCACACCATTTTGGTCCCTTAATTTGAACAGCTCCAAATGCTTTAAGATAAAGAGCTAACTGCTTGTCTATTATTCGTTTAAGATATTCCATCACACACTTTTACTTTATGTTTCACTATACAAATATAAAGCAAATAAAATAAATAAAAAATTAAAAATGCATTTTTGTGGTGATTCATTGAGCATTTTTGTGATACTTTACTAAGCATTATTGTGGTAATTCACTGAGCATTTTTGTGATAAGGAAGCTCATGATTATTAGTTTTAAGAACTTGACATGACCAAATCATGCATGAATATAACAACTTGCCTTACAAAATTAGAAAAAATCGAAATTTTTTGTGGAGATTTATTATTTTTTGTAAAATATGAATTATAGTACTATCACTTATCAGACCAGTAAACTCTATTTTTAAGTCAATCATTTTTAATTTTAGATTTATCATTAGTTTTCCTGATAAACCACAAATGATGAACTTTTTTGTCAGAAAAAATATATCAAGCTACTTTCTGGTAATACATATTTTTGGGTATTTTATTCTCAATACCCTGGTGTGGACGACTTGTATTATAATGCCTAATAAATTTGTCAATTCCGTGGTATAAATCTGTACCATTATCCTCATCAAGCGTCTTATTCTACGATAACCTACCTTATAATGTTCCAATTTTAAATATTCTGTCATTTTTATTACACCAATAAATTGATTATCAGTGTGTAATTTGTCTATTCGCTACATTATTTCATCTGTCTCTTGTCCCTCTCTTTTATGATTATAATAATACTGAACTGGGATAATGCTATAGCTCCTTCTGTATTAATACCTCAGTGGACTATGAAAGATCCTACAAATAGTTCTAAATTCTCAGTCGATGCCTCTGTAGATTCAAGTGCTGTGAGAATAACTATAGATATGAATACATCCACTATGTCGATTAAACGTTTTCATCAACTAGGCGTCATGGGATTATCAGCTGGAACATATATTATTAAATTATATACTAATGTTACTCCTTACGTATTAGTAATGGAACAACAATAAATTATTATATTATAAGGGTTTGTTAATCATTATTTTTAACATTCCATATTTAAAAACCGTTTCTAATTTAAGAAACGGTTTTTTTATTTCTTTTTTATATCTTTGCGACGAATAAATACTAAAAGATGGAACCACTAAAACATGAATGCGGAATCGTTATGATTCGCTTACTAAAACCACTTGATTATTACCAGAAGAAATATAGTACATGGCAATATGGTTTAGAGAAGCTCTACCTGATGATGGAAAAACAGCACAATAGAGGTCAGGAAGCTGCCGGAGCTGCTTGTGTAAAATTAAAGGCTGAGCCTGGTAGTGAGTATGTTTTTAGAAAAAGAGCATTAGGTACTGGTGCCATAACAGAAATATTCGATAGTATTTATAAAGATATTAATGCGGTTCCAAAAGCACAGAAAAAAAATATCGATTATATAGAAAAAGAATTACCATTCGCTGGTGAGATGTACATGGGCCATCTTCGTTATAGTACGACTGGTAAAGCAGGACTTTCTTATGTCCATCCTTTTTTAAGAAGAAATAACTGGCGTGCTAAGACTTTGTTACTATGTGGTAACTTTAATCTTACTAATGTCGATGATATATATGCTGGACTGACTTCTATCGGTCAACATCCAAGAAATTATTCTGATACATTCTTGATGTTAGAGCAAGTAGGTCATAGATTAGACGTAGAGGTAGAAAAGCTTTACAGGCAATGTATATCAGAGGGTATGCAAGGGATAGATGTTACAAACGAGATCGATAATCGTTTAGATGTTAGCAGAATACTTAAGAAATGTTCTCCTGTATGGGATGGTGGTTATGCTATATGTGGTATGACTGGTACTGGCGAGTCTTTCTGTATCCGTGACCCATGGGGTATCAGACCTGCGTATTATTATACTGATGATGAGATAATGGTAGTAGCTTCTGAAAGACCTGTTATTCAAACAGCTATGTTCCTTGAGACTGACCAGGTAAAAGAACTACAGAGAGGTGAGGCTATCTTAATCGATAAAAAAGGTAAAGTTTCTATAAAACAAATTATTCCTCAGAAAGAGAATAAGGCTTGTTCTTTTGAAAGAATATATTTTTCCCGTGGTAGTGATGAAGATATCTATAAAGAAAGAAAATCTTTAGGTAGTACTTTAACAGATGCTGTCCTGAAGAAAGTAGATTATGATGTTAAACATTCCGTGTTTTCTTTCATTCCAAACACTGCTGAAGTAGCTTATTATGGTCTTTTAGAAGGTTTAAGGAGTTACCTGGACAAGCTAAAGTATTCGCAGATAGAGAAAGTATTAAAAGATAATTCTTTAAGCGAA
>JBAYDV010000169.1:0-3014 GCA_041668045.1 Bacteroidales bacterium
AGAAAAAAAGTTTCCCTTATATTACCGATATTAGATTTTTCGCCAGCTAAACTATAAATTAAATTGGTGTTATCAAGATAGACCTTGTCCACTTTGCCTAAACCACATATCGTCAGCAGATACGTAAAAAGCTCGTTTACTTCCTAAATTTTCTTTTATGTACTGTAGAATCATTGTCGTTTTCCCAACACCTCGAGGACCAATAATCCCAACCATACGGCTATTCCAGGAAATTTCTTCGTACAGATACCTCTTAAAGTCTGTCGTCGTATTTTGTAATAAAATCTCAAATTTCTGATATAGAGTTCTCATGGCTTTAAACAATTTGTTTATGCAAAGATAAGTAATTGCACATCAAAATATGCAATTTTTAGCATTATTGTATATTTAATAGTGCAATATGGTTTTTTGCCTGGCGGACCGGGTAGCTTACAACCTCTAAGAACCGTACGTGCGAGTTTTCCGGCATACTACTCAGACCCTTGTTCTGAGACTTAAAGCTGCTTTTAGTTTCCCGGCCGGATATTTCCATACGATATTGTCTACCACGGGAGTTTTACCTTCCTTGTTGATTGTGACCCTGAGAACAGCCGAAGACTTCCCGGGTCTTTTCATCCGGCATATTCAGCTTAATTGTTAGAATCCATATACAAAACTGTATGAGAACCTCAATCCTTTTTTCTTTTTTAGGTGGACCAGTTTCAAATTCCACTAGTGGACCATTTCCTTTTTATTATATACAATTATATAAACGCAATGGTACAAAGCCCCATAAATAGCAACGTTTTAAAAAAGTTATTGAAAGGTGCTTTAACCAACAAAATCAATGACCGCGAAATTTTTATGAAGGGTATTGATTATTCGTATTACTACGAAGAAAATGACTAAAATTTAGTTCGCCAGAACGTGAGGCAATATTGGCAAATAGTTGTTATAAGGTTCAGAATCATAAAATTCATTTAACCTTTCTGAGAATCTTTTTTTATTTTGAACATTTAATTCTTCACATTTCATAAGTTTAGCAATAACATCTGTAAGGTGATAGAAACTAAAGAATATATCATCATACTCCATTTCTTCAAAAACCTCATCTTCTATATATTTTTCTCCCAATATTTCTAAAATCTTCAGACTGGACTCTACAGCTAAATTTATTATTTTTTTTTCGTACATATACTCTATCTTTTCTATGAAATAATACAAATCATCCACAATAAGATCCCAATTTAGTTTAGTATTATAATTCTTATGATCCATCTGAGGATGTGCAAAACACCTATCTATCTCACCTTGTAAATCCTTCATATCAGAATCCTCACAAGGCAAAAATTTTTTAGAAAGAGCTTCAGCTAAATTAGCATTCTCATTAGCGTATGATTTAACGAAATCCAGAATTTCGTTTTCGTTGTTGATATTAAAAATTGTATCTATGATATGTTTCATACATTATTATAAAATATTTATCCTTTCAGACTCTCCTCATCCATTAAAAAATCATAGATATTCATAAAGATAACGCCATTATTATCGTGATATTTCTTTATAGGATCTTCAGTTATCACGAATTTCAAGAAACTATCGTTTATTTTCTTTAATGAGCGAAGTTCCCTCTCACGTTTTTCCTGTGTCGGTAACCGTAGAGCAGACTGTATATATAACCGTTTGCTTCCTTGATTGCATACGAAATCAACTTCTAACTGCTTGCGCTGGCTGATACCTTGATCGTTTTTAGTATTAACAATCACTACACCAACGTCTACGCATAAACCACGAATACGAAGTTCGTTATAAATCAGATTCTCCATTAAATGTGTAATTTCTTGCTGACGAAAATTGATACGTGCATTTCGTAAACCCAGATCAGAAAAGTAATATTTCGCTGGTGTATCAATGTACTTACGACCTTTAATATTATAACGAATTGATTTTTCTAAGAGAAATACGTCTTGTAAGATATCAAGATAGCTCTTGATAGTATTATATGAAATCTTGCTATGTTTGACCGACGAAAATGTGTTCTCAATTTTAGTTGGATTAATCAATCCACCAATTGATGAAGCCATGAAATCAATTAACTCTTCTAAGTCACAGTCATTTTTAATTTTGTAACGCTCTTTTATATCTGTAAGATAAACTTTCTCAAATAGATTGTTCAGATATTCCTTTTTTTTTGTTTCATCGGTAAAAGTTACAACTTGGGGTAATCCGCCATAAGTTAAGTATTCTTCCAAAGCTTGTTCTCGACTACCTACATAGACCGATATAAATTCTCGGAAACAAAGTGGAGAGACTTTTATTTCGTCGCCTCTTCCTCGAAACTCAGTTATAACATCTTTAGATAGAAATTTGGAGTTACTTTCTGTTACATATACATCAGCATTATTTATTTTCAAATAGCTATTCAATACATCTTCGAATTCTTTTACATGCTGTACTTCGTCAAGAAGAATATAATACATTTGATTATCCACCATTTTGCTATCAATATATTCCAAGAGTGCATCTGGATCACGCAAAATTTTATTACGTCTGTCCTCTAAATCAACAAGTATTATGTGGTTATTATCAATTCCTCTCTCTCTAAGATAGTTATAGAAAAGAGTAAACAATAAGTATGATTTACCGCAACGGCGCATCCCTGTAATGATTTTTATTAAACCATTATGCTTGCTATTTATGAGTTTCTTTAGATAAATATCCCGATTTATTTCCATATCTAATAAAAAATTATTGCGTATTTACGCATTTTTATTCAGTGAATTTAGACAGTTTTTCGCCAGCAATCAAATTTTTACTGAAAACATTGGGAGGATGTCAAAAAAAAGTTGATAAATTAAAAGAAGACTATATTTTTATTGATAAAAAAAGCAAAAACAAAAAGAACAATCTTGGTGAGGATTATTTTAAAGATCATATTCTTGGAGAATCATTAATGCATTTCGAAAAAATAGAAAGTTTCTTAGATAATCCCATTAATGAAAAATTGAAAGATTATTATTTTGATACAGCTAATG
>JBAYDV010000170.1:0-2989 GCA_041668045.1 Bacteroidales bacterium
ATAAAAAATAATAAAACAAACATTAGTAATAAAGAAAAAATAATAAATAAAAAAGCAAATCATGTTAAAAATTGAAAATCTTTCCAAAATATTTAGAACTGAAGAAATAGAAACAATAGCACTAAATAACATTTCCTTTGAGGTCAAAGAAGGTGAATTCGTAGCCATAATGGGACCTTCAGGATGTGGTAAATCTACCCTTCTTAATATCTTAGGTCTATTAGATAACCCTAGTTCAGGGACTTATACATTATTAGACAAAGAAGTAGGGTCTTTAAAAGAAAAGAACAGAACAGAATATCGTAAAGGAAATATAGGCTTTGTATTCCAAAGTTTTAACCTTATAGATGAATTAAATGTGTATGAAAATGTGGAACTTCCTCTAATATATATGAAAATAAAACCATCAGAAAGAAAGAAAAGGGTTAATGAATTATTAAAGAGAATGAATATAGCACATCGTGCTAAACATTTTCCTCAACAATTATCTGGAGGTCAACAACAGAGAGTGGCTATCGCTAGAGCTATCGTCGCTAAACCTAAATTAATACTTGCTGATGAGCCCACAGGTAATCTAGATTCTAAGAATGGTAAAGAAGTTATGAGCATACTTACAGAACTGAATAAATTAGGAACGACCATAGTCATGGTAACTCACTCAGAGCATGATGCTGCCTATACCCATCGCATCATACACCTTTTTGATGGCAAAATCATAAGTGAAGAATAATACAAAAGATTATAAAAATAATAATAAACTGACAGCCATTACCACCATACCGCTAATCAAACCACCTATTGCGATATGATGCTCCCCATATTCTTCTGCAGTAGGAAGTAATTCATCAAGAGAAATATAAACCATTATTCCTGCTACACCAGCGAATATAACCCCAAAAGTAGAATCATTGAAAATATGGCGCAATAAAAAATATCCTATTAATGCACCAACAGGCTCAGCCAAACCAGATAAGAAAGATAACCAAAACGCCTTACTTCTATTTCTAGTAGCAAAATAAATAGGAACAGAAACCGCTATACCTTCTGGAATATTATGTATGGCAATAGCGACTGCTATGCTTATTCCTAAAGTTGGGTCATCCAAGCCTGCCATAAAAGTCGCCAGACCTTCGGGAAATTATGTATGGCAATAGCTAACGCAGAAAACAAGCCCATTCTTAGCAGCTTTTGTTTATTACCTGCTTTTAAATTCTTTTCTTCTATATTTTTTATTTCGTGTGGATTTTCAAACGAAGGGATAAGTCTATCTATAATAGCTATTAGTGCAATACCAGAAAAAAATGCGACAACTGTATAAAAAGTACCTATTTTCAAGCCATAAACAGAAGATAATGAGTCTTTCGCTTTTACGAAAATTTCCACAAACGAAACATATATCATTACACCAGCAGAGAATCCAAGTGAACCAGCTAAAAACTTTGGATTAAACTTTTTAGATAAAAAAGCCATTAAACTACCAATTCCTGTAGCTAAACCTGCGAAAACTGTTAATCCTAATGCGAATAATATATGTTCTGTTTCCATAATTTGAAGTTTTGTTTAGTACAAATATAATCTTTTCCTGATTTTTTATTTCAAGGTATTACATATTTCTGCAATATTCTCAATAAGTAAGACCAAAAGCCCAAAGAGGAATTATATTTTTATAGCCATATTCGATATTATCTTTAACTATATAACCATCTTTTACAGTTAATATTTGCTTTTGTCCTTTGTTTTTTCCTCCTATCTCAAAAGTATATTTACCAATAGTAAAATCAGAAACTTTAGAAGTTAAAATTCTCTGAGTTACCTTCATTGTAGCATAAAAGAAAGTCTCTCTTATATTGCCAATATTAGTCTCTTCAGCTGATAGAGCATAAGAAAGATTTGTATTATCTAACATAACTTTATCTACTTTTCCAAGCAATTTTACACCTCCTGTTTCGGAGCGTAATTGTCCTATCATTCCAGCTTTTTCCAAATAAAATAAAATATCTTTTAGACTATTTCGACTAATATCTAGATTAATCGCCAACTTAGAATAATTCGGTTTGAATGGTACACTTTTAGCTATAATATATAAAAGTTGTTTTAATTTACGACTAGTACCTACATTCATGCCTGCAAATTGAGGAATATCCACCTCAAGTGTTTGATTTACGATATTATTCAATCTTCTATAATATTCTTTTTCTGCATAAAATGGATAATAACCACTTTTAATATATTCATTGAATAACTGCACAGGTCTAATCTCTTTGTAAGGAAAATCAATCTTATTAGCTAAAATATAATCGAAATTATTAATTGGGACTTTTATATGTTTAGACATCTCAATATATTCTCTAAACGATAAACCATATAAATAATATTGTAATTTTCTTCTAGACAAGTCTCCTCCTAATTTTTCTAGATCCAATATAGAAGAACCTGTATAAATAACATTTAATTGAGGTATTTGATCATATATATTTTTTATTTCTATAGACCAATTCCTATATTTATGAATTTCATCAATATAAAGATACTTGCCTCCATCTTGATAAAAAGTAAGAGCTAAATCAAATAAAGTGTGTTTTGCAAAATATAAATCATCGGCAGAAACAAATAGTGTCTTATTAATATCATTGAACAACTTAATATGTTGAAGTAGCATCGTAGTTTTACCAACGCCTCGTGCTCCAAGAATCGCAATTAATCTACTATCCCATTCAATTTTATCATGTAAATATCTAATAAAATCTGTAGGAGTATTTTCCAATAATCTATGATATGAAGCTATAAGATTCTGCATAATTTTATTTATTAAAAGAATGATTTCTCAAAGATAATAAAATTGCACAATTAATTGTGCAATTTTATATAATATTTGCACAATTAATTGTGCAAAACATACAGATATAACTATTGTATTTTATTAATACTAAAATCGTTTCGTATATTTATGACAATATGGAAGAGTTCCTTTATGTTCATAATAATCTTG
>JBAYDV010000171.1:0-2981 GCA_041668045.1 Bacteroidales bacterium
ATTAAAAGATAATAAATGAGGGGGTAAGTTACCTGTAAAGTCTTCTACTGTTCTTCTAGATGCGTTATTTAAGCATAAAAATAAAGAATCTTCATCGTCTTTTAATCTCGATTTAAGATTTTTTATATTTATTTTATCAGTTTCATTCCAACTTGCATTAGCATCAACAAGTATTACATTAACGAATGCAGTTTTTAAAATATCATTATCTATAGAATATGAATTTGTTTTTGGATGATTAATTATAATTATCTGAGACGTACATAAAGCTAGAATATCATCAATAGTAATAGGAAATCTCACATCAGGATCTTTCTTGTTATAAGCCTCTTCCCAATCAACTATTCTTGTATCATGTCCAAGATTCTGAAATGTTTTAGATATTAATGAAGTAAATGATTTTTTAATATCATCATTATCAAAACTAATTACATTAATAATATGAGGAATATCATTTCCTGTAGGTAATTTTCCTAGTAAAGTATTACATAAAATATTAAGAGACTTGTCTTCATATAATTTATTGTACTTTTTAAGATAATTCTTGTATTTTTTAGGAAGTGCTCCTATTACCCTTTCTTCCGTTATATTCTCAGTTTTTACCTTATTATCAAGAGTAGCATTAATCAACTCTAAAATGATAAAGATTATTAATATAAACATAAAAGAACCAGCAAAAGATCCTGCTACTATAATTCTTCTTTTAGTAGGTTCTGCCCTAAGCGGAAGTAGAGGAGGTGTAATAACTTGAAGCGTAGAGTTAACCATATTATTATTTTGTTGTTTAACCTTAGCTTCATTAAGGGCTTCAAAAAGTGATTTGAATTCTTGGTTAAGGTATTCTAATTTTCTATTCTGTTGATTTATATAAACATTGATAGGTGAATATTCAGTAAATAAATCATCAACTTTTTTCTGATTTTCATATAAAACCTTTAAAGATTTTTCAGCCTTTTTCTTATTAACTAAGGCATCTAACCATGCTATAGCTATTTCTTTAGAAATAAGAATCTCACCTTTCCCCAATAAATCAGCATAATTAATAATCTGATTATGTAAGTTAGATTCTGTTTTCTGTAATTCGGTGTTAATCAGTGAATCAGCAGGGACTAATGGATTAAATATATTATTAATATCTTTTTGACTATTTAATTCGGTTACAACATTAATATTATGTATTAGTTGGTCGTTCTTTTCTAAAATTTTATGATTTAGTTCAAATTTTTTAGATAAATCATCTATGATTTTGTTAGATGATTCCAATAAAATTTTATTATTTTTAATAGCTTCTTCTTGATTAGTATTAATAATAGCTATTTGTTTAGTTTGTTCGTCGTAATTAATTACACGATGTTTAATATTGAAGTCTTTTATTTGTTCTTCAGTATCGTTAATTTCTATTTTTAATTTCTCTAATTCTTGAGTGAAATATTTAATGGCATTGTCTGTTTCTTTATTTTTAAGAATCTTATTTTGATTGATAAATTCTTTGTTAAGTAGCATTAATGTGTGATAAACTACATTAGGGTCATCATTGGTATATGTAAGTTTAATCATATCACTTGAGTTTATTCTGGTGATTTTTATGCCTTCTAAAGTAGATTTTCCATAGTATGAGTAATCCCACATAAATAATCCATATAAATAATTATCATGAGTACTTTGCCTGAAGGCTTTCATATTTTCGACCGTTTTGTCAAATGATGAAGAGTCAACTAGTGCTCGAATATAATCGGGCGTATGATTCCATATGGGCTTAAGATGTTCTGCAGTTATGAAAGGAGTGTCGTGATTAGGATTACCGTACATAATATGTTGAGCAAAAAGTTCTAAAGACACATTACTAAGAGTAGAGTATGAACGAATCATATTTGTATAATTATCCATTGCATTATTACTCTGATTCCAGTCCACTCTACCAGAATTATTATCTATATTATATCCAGATACTGTACCTGTATATATTGTTGCCGATGACGTATATTTCTTTGGTAAATCATTGGTCATATATATAACCAATAATGTGGTTAGTAAAGGGAAGCCTATTAACCAATAAAACCTTTTATGAAAGAAACGTATTATTATTGTTACTATATCCATAGTATAGATTTTTTATAATTTATATTGTTTATTTCCTTAAAATAATTGGTGTATTTGATATTAATTCAAGTATTAAAATATTTTTTTTAAACTCTAGCAAATTATTTTGATATTCAGAGAAATATTGTGTTTCTAATCTTTTAATCCTGACTAATTCAGAAGATTCTAGTTCTCCTGTCTTAAATCTATTTTTAGCTATTTGAAACTCAGATTTAGCATATATATACAAGTTGTATTTCGATTTTATAATACTAAGCAAATATTCACATTCTGTGTAATTTTCAATTATTTTCATTTGTACATTTTGAAAAGTTTCCTCTGTATAATACTGTGCTGCGAGATAAGCTGCTTTCTTTTCTTTTATATTATTAGAATAATTAAGAATCTCATTTAATGGTAAAGAAAGAGAAACTCCAATATTCCAATATGTATTTTCTCTATTTGAATAAGTGGTAGGCGTATTAACAGAATAACTACTTTCAGAATAACTAACTAAGTTAGCTGTATTACCATAGATATATCCAGCAGAAGGTTTTAGATATTTAAACCATACATAATGTTCTGCTATCCATTGCCTTCTATTAACTTCTGCTGTAGCTCTCTTACTTAAAATAGCTGGATTTGCTTTGTAGGCATTAGCATATAAAGTATCTATAGGAGGTAGTTTTATGTTTAATATCGTAGAATCCGAAACTGGACTAGCTCCAAATATATTAGTAGTAAAAAGGATACTTACTAATATTAATGTCAATATTTTTTCTCTTTTCATACTATACGTTTTCTGATTGAATAAATGAAGTTAAGGTTTTAAATAAGATTTTCATATCAAGTGCGAAAGAAAAATGTTTAGCATAGGTAATATCTAATTGTTTTCTTTCTTC
>JBAYDV010000172.1:0-2948 GCA_041668045.1 Bacteroidales bacterium
GATAGTAGCACTTCATTCTTTTCTAATTCTAACCTCTTTTGATGGCCATCGAACAGATTCCATCTAAGAGCAAAACCAACGCTAAACCCTATTCTATCAGGAGTGGGACGATATGTAGCATTTAAACCCGCATCAGCCAGAAGACTTACTTTCGGCAAATAATCTAGACTAAATATCTTCTGTTCATTTTTTAATGATAAACTATCCAATTCGAACTGCAGAGAAAATATAGAAGCATCTCTCGTATTATCTTGTAACTTTAAATCTGGATTATTTAGTTTATATATAGTAGTATCTTTAATACCACATAAAAGATTCATCGACGAGAAATTATCTATATATGTCCCATTTAAATTCTCTTCTTCTATTCTCTTATCTTCTAATTCTATCTCCAATAATTTCATATCAATAATTTTATACACTCCTTTCTCCACTAAAGGTTTCATATAACTGATTTGATCTTCTATTACTTTGATAATCTTCTGAATATTTTCCATTCGTTTTTCAGACTGCACACATAAAATATATTGATGAGTCACAGCCTGCCTAAGTTCCGCCTTAGTTAACTGAGCCGCATTTCTGTTTTGCTTTTTTTGAATCTCGTAATTCTTCTGATATGTGCTATGATATCTTTTAGTAAATAAAGATTGCTCGACAGAGACTAGCGCTTGATATTGCCCGCCATCTGTAGCCGAGATATCATACCCTTGATAATCAGAACTTCCAGAAGTAAATAATTTAAATTTATTATTAGTTCCTTCTTTCGTTATAATAGGAGAAAAGATAACTCCACTATTTATATCGACCTTAGGAGATCTATAGATAGCATCGTATTTTTTAAAATCAAACTCTATAAGTTTATTATTATTATCCTGTTTCTCCAATAAAGGACTATTTCGCTCTGCCTCTGACAAATAATAATCAAGCGTATTTTGTGAAAAAGCTGAAAAATTCAAGCCCGTAAATAAAATGATAAAATAAATATAAGTCTTCATAGTAATAAAATATTCATATTAGTTATAACTATAAATGTAAAAATAATTTGACAAAGTAAAGTAAAGAAATTGTAGAAATATTGTAGAAGACAGAAACAACACTTAAAATATTAATTTCCATAGGAAATATTTGCCATTGTAAATTAATTATATATCTTTGTCCCATCTAACAAAATATTAATAGTTTATTACATGAAATATATCATTATCGGCGGTGTAGCAGGTGGAGCCACTGCAGCAGCCAGAATCAGAAGAATTAGCGAAGAAGCACAAATCATAATGATCGACCGTGGTTCTTACATATCATATGCGAACTGCGGCATGCCTTACTATATAGGTAATGTCATTAAAGACAGAGCACAACTTTTCGTTCAAACTCCCGAATCTTTCAACAAATCTTTCAACGTAGATGTTCGTATAGAGAGTGAAGTTACTAATATCGATCACGAAAAGAAAACTGTCACCGTAAAAAGCAAAGATGGATCTGAATATATAGAATCTTATGATAAACTATTACTATCTCCAGGAGCACATGCCCTGGTTCCACCACTTCCAGGCATAAACTCAGAAGGCATTTTCACTCTTCGTAATGTAGATGACACTGATAAGATAAAAGAATATGTAACTAATAATAAATGCCAACAAGCAGTAGTCATCGGTGCTGGTTTCATCGGTCTGGAGATGGCTGAAAATCTTTATCACACTGGAGCCGAAGTCTCAATAGTAGAAATGGCAGACCAGGTAATGCCACCTGTAGACTTCTCTACTGCCAGTTTCCTTCATCAACACCTTACAGATAAAGGTGTAAATCTATATCTAAAAGAGCAAGTAGTAAGTTTTGAAAAAAATAAAGATAATACGGTCAATATTAACTTAGCATCAGGTAGCAACATAGTCGCAGATGTAGTAATATTATCTATTGGCGTACGCCCTGAGACCAAATTAGCACAAGAATCAGGCGTGGCAATAGGAAAAGCCCACGGGATTCAGGTGAATGAGTTTTTAGAGACCAACCTCCAAGATATATATGCAGTAGGAGATGCTATAGAATACCCACATCCCATCACAGGCGTACCATACCTCAACTATTTAGCAAATCCTGCTAATAGACAAGCGTGGATAGCAGCCAACAATATGGTTAATGGCAATACTATAAAATATGAAGGTGCTATCGGCACAGCCATAGCTAAAGTATTTGACTTAACAGTAGCTACTACTGGTATGTCTGCCAAACGACTTAAAATGATGAATATCCCTTATCAGAGTTATATTACTCATTCACAGTCCAGTGCAGGATATTACCCTGGTGCCACACATATTACTATTAAAACTATTTTTGACCCTACATCTGGCAAATTATTAGGAGCACAAATAGTTGGAGAAAACGGCGTAGATAAACGTATCGATGAGATGGCTTTCGCTATTAAAAACAATGGTACTGTATATGATTTATTAAAATTAGAACATGCTTATGCACCTCCATTCTCATCAGCTAAAGACCCAGTAGCCATAGCAGGTTATTCAGCAGTCAATGTTTTATCTAAGTCTATGCCTATAATATCATGGCGCGATTTATATGCTATTTTACATAACAAAGAAAATTCACTTAATCTTTCTAAAAAAGACATCGTCCTATTAGATGTTAGAGATAAAGAGGAGACCTTAATGGGTAGTATAAAGGGATCAATAAATATTCCACATGAAGAGCTACGTAGTCACTTAGATGAATTACCAAAAGATAAAACGATAATTATCTGCTGTGCTGTAGGAAAAAGAGGCTATTTCGCACAGAGAGTATTACTTCAACATGGATTTAATAAGACATTAAACCTTTCAGGAGGATATAAAACCTACTCTACTGCCACCAGGCCCATCAAAAAACCAACTCCTCTGTGTCCAGAATCCGATAATAATACTATTAAAACTATGAACAGCTCTATAAAAGAAAAAGTA
>JBAYDV010000173.1:0-2922 GCA_041668045.1 Bacteroidales bacterium
AGTCTTTCTGCTGTGGATTTATATCTGTTATCTTTTTCTCGTCTTTGAATGCATTTTTCGTAATATATACATCTGGAGAAGTCTCGAAGTTAGATTTTATATATGCGTATGTTGGTTTTCTTAATTTCTTATGTCCGTCTGATAATGAAATCAGCATGGATTTTAATGAATAAGGTCCTTGGAAGATTTTAGTCATGACAGGTTTTCTTTTCGAAAGGTCCATCATGTAATATCCATTTTCTTTAGTCTTTTTGTTAAGACTTGAGAAATATATTAATCCATCAGAGCTTAACTCTTTACTTCTAGCATAAGGATTAGTGAATACTTCTTTATTTAATATAGGATATTCTACTTTAAGGACAGTGTTATTCTTTCTTCCAAATCCATTAGTAAGTAGATGCGGAGCTTTGTCTCCTTTTACATCGAAACACCAATAATCATATTTATCTCGTATTAAGAATTCCGAACTATTCTCGAACCATTCTACGAATGCATAAGACCTTGGATTAGCAGGAATATCATTATCTACATCATAAAAAGCTACTCCTAAATCTTTGGTAAGATTTTTAATCGAACCATCTGACATATTATATTGGAACCAATTTCTATCTTTAGAATCAAACCATACATAAGTATTGCCGTCAGGAGAAGCAGATAAACGGCCTCCTAGATGAACTTTCTTTTTAACTAGTTCTTTCTTTCCTGTCAATAATGATATTTTATAAATATCCTCAGGCACATCATAGTCCCACATAGAACTAATAACATATGGTTGATATGTAGTCTCTAATATATAATCTTGACCATTTCTGAGATATACGCTAGGAACAGTATCATCCTCTATTTGAATAAGTTTTACATTTTTCTCAGATAGTAATTTATTTGGGTCTAGATTGATAATGAAATCAAAGTCTGGGTGTTCTGCTTTTTTACTTACTTCCATAGTTGGTAGAAAATCAGCATCCCATTTCCAAATCTGTACATCTACTCTATCGATGTCAGCTATGGTAGTGTCTTTTGGTTCTTTGATTTTCGAGGTAGTAACTACTATGCTTTTCCCTTTTCTGGCGAAATAAGATTTGCCAGCTAATTGATATCCTTCTGGTATGCCTTCTACATTTTTATCAGCCAATAAGATAGCATCGTGGTTTTCTCTCTCTCCATAGAATGCGTATAAGTTTTGGAAATCTTTCTCTGCCTTGGCTGTGTCTAGCTGAGCATAGAATATACCAATGCCTTGTTTGTCTTCGTATTGTGGCAATTCGATTTTGGCTTTAGCATCACCTGTTATTATAGTATCTGTCTGAGATGTCAAGATATCGTACATAATCAGACTTTTTTTAGCTAGGCTGTCTTTTTTATCTATATAGTTGATATAGAAAACTTTATCACATTCATTATTAATACTATAAGACTGTACGCCATGTATGGTATCGATCGCTAATGTGTTTATGTTCATCACATATAGCGGATTATAGTCTTTTTTCGGCTTCTTAAGATCTGTAGAATCTTTAGCAGCTTTTTCTATTTTTTTATTTTCTGCGGCAATGTTGGTTTTTACCTGTGTAGTATCTGCAGATACCTCCTCAGTTTTTTCAGCAGCTTTCTTTTCTGCAGCTTCTTTGGCTTTTTCGTCTATTTGAAAAGCAATATACTCTCTTAGATATTTGCCGTGTTGTTCTTTTTTAAGAAATGGAAAAACTTTTTCATTATTGTTCAGGATACTAAAGATATGGAGTGTGTCTTCAGGTGCTTTTTTAGTCTTTTTTAATTTTACTGCTCGTTTCTGTTTGAAAGTGGCTGTAACACTATAGACTACTGTTTTAGCATCAAGGCTTATAACAGGACGACTCATTCTTTCTACTGAAAGTATATTTTTTTCGTTTTTTATATCGTATATAGAAGTTTTGGAATCTCCTTCTTCTGGATATACATTATATATCAAGTAATTTTCATTGGATGGTAGTAATGCTCTTACTGATTTCCATGAGTCCCAAGCCTCTGGGTTAAGGGGTTTCTTCTGTGCTTGGAGACTAACTAATGTCATAGTTATTCCAATCAATACTAAAATTAACTTTCTTTTCATATTATTTAATTCTAAAAATTTCATTAAATGATGTGTATGCAGCATCTGCATTTGGCAGACACTCTAGTGTGTAAACTGGTATATTTTCTAATATCGAAGAGAGTATATCGCAAATCTTATCTTCGAAGTATGTGTCTTTTTCCAGGGCTGGTGGGCAAGATGGATATATGGCTCCAAATGCATTCAGTGTGGATAATCTAGTTATTTTGTTTTGTTTGGCTCTGACGATTCTGATTATCGCTTTTAGTGGATAGTGTTCATTTTTAAAACAGGGTGTTTTCCCACTCCAGGCTCCTCCGAATACCTCTACCTGGCTGTTTGCTGCACTGCTGTCTGCTGCTATTTCTTCCGCAGCACTATTGTCCTCAACTATTTTTTCTATCTGACCCGCCGCACTGCTGCTGAGAGCTACTGCCCCATTGCCCTGTATATTCTTCTCGGCCGGTTTGACGATTTTGACTATTGGTGAGTCGTCGTTGAGCAGGTGGGAGCCTGTGATGTTTTCTCTCCAAAGGCGGGTGTGGGTGCTTTTTCCTGTTCCAGATTCTCCCAAGCACATGACTGCCTGTCCTTTATAGACTATGACGGAGGAGTGAAACATCGTTTCTTCATATTCTAGTAGTGCCATGGTGATTCCCATCCATAGTGAGAATCTTAGCATTCCTGCATTTTTGTTTTCTTCCCAGTTGCAGACTACTTCGAATCGTCTTTCATCTTTTTTCTGTGCTATAGAAAGTAACATTTGTCCTTTTGATGGGTGCATGGTAAAATAATATCGTGCATCTTGTCTGTAAAGGGCGCAATGGATTTCTTCATTATCACTGAAATCGAATTCG
>JBAYDV010000174.1:0-2840 GCA_041668045.1 Bacteroidales bacterium
GGTGGTATGTCTATCGCAGGTGCTAATAACAAATATAATTCATTCCAGCTTGATGGTACAGTAAGTAACGATGTATTCGGACTTTCTGGATCAGGTACTAATGGTGGTCAGACAGGATCTAACCCTATTTCTATGGAAGCTATCGATGAAATTCAAGTAGTAGTAGCTCCTTTCGATGTTCGTCAGTCTGGTTTCGTAGGTGGTGGTATTAATGCTGTTACTAAATCAGGTACTAACGAATTCCACGGATCTGCTTATGGTTATTATAATAATGAAGATTTTTATGGTAAGACTGCAGGTATAGAAGGAAAGGATTATCAAGAAAGGACTAAACTTAGTCAACAAAGTACTAAGATTTATGGTGTTACTTTAGGTGGCCCAATTATTAAAGATAAACTTTTCTTCTTCGCAAATTATGAAGGAGTAAGAGAAACTTATCCTACATCTTTTGTCCCTGGTGAAAAAGGTTCTAATTCTCAAGTAGATGTAAAAGAGGTAGACAAAGTAGTAGATTACCTTAAAACTAATTATAGTACTGATGGTGGTGGATATAAAGCAATGGATGTACCTACTGAAAATGATAAATTTTTAGCACGTTTAGATTGGAATATTAATTCAAATAATAAGTTAATGTTTCGTTATTCTTATTTAGATGCTAATAAAATGAGTTCTGTTGGTTCTAGTAAATATACAGCTAAATTAGCTGCTTCTGGTTATAATATGATTAATAAAACTAATAGTTTTGTTATAGAATTAAATTCTAATATAGGAGATAATCTCCATAATGTATTACGTGCAGGTTATACACGTGTCAGAGATCATAGAGAAGCTAATAATAGTAGCCTTTCGAATGTTACTATTAAAAATGTAGCAGATTCTGATGGAGGAAAATCAGCTACTATTAATTTTGGACTTGATGAGTTCTCTGCAGCTAATGCTCTTAATCAAGATGTATATACTATAGAGGATAATTTAACCTTATATCAAAATGCTCATACTATTACATTTGGTACTCATAATGAGTTCTTTAAAATGGCTAACTTATTTATAGCTTATAATGGTGGTTCTTATACTTATGATAGTGTTGATGATTTTATTAATGAGGCTCGTCCTTCGTATTATCGTTATCAATATTCTCGAGAAGATATTACAGGAACTAATCGTTGGATGCCTGAATGGAGTGCTGGCCAATTAGGTTTTTATGTTCAAGATGAATGGCGTGCTACTGATTCTTTTCAATTAAATTATGGTATTCGTGTTGATGTTCCATTATATATGGATAAACCAAATGCAAATGAGTTATTTAATGAGTCAGACGTAGCTAAAGATAATAAAGTTTCTACAGGAGAACTTCCTGATGAAGTCCCTCTTATTTCTCCACGTGTTGGATTTAGATGGAATATTGCTGATAATACATTATTGCGAGGAGGTGTTGGCCTATTTACTGGAAGAATACCTTTCGTATGGATTTCTAATGCATTTTCTAATACAGGTAGAGGTTTAGCTGGTACTAAACTTACAAATTCTGATATGGATGCAGCTTATGCAGCTGGTTTTAAACCTGATTTTAATATAAATAAACAATGGATTGATCCAACTGCTGATATTCCAACAGCTGAAGTTGATGTGATAGATAATGAATTTAGAATGCCTCAGGTATTCCGTGTTAATTTAGCTTTAGAGCAGAAATTACCTGGGGATATAGATATGACTTTAGAAGGATTATATTCTAAAACATATAATAATATTTATTACGAAAACTTAAATTACCAACAAGCTGGAGCATTAGATCCTTCTGCTAATGGAGGTGATAATCGTCCTGTATATGAAAAAGTTGATGATAATTTTACAGAAATTATTAAACTTTCTAATACTAATGAAGGTTATAATGTGAATTTGTCTGCTAAATTTACGAAAGATTTCCATAATGGTTTTAATGCAATGGCTGCTTATACATGGGGAAAAGCCAAATCTATCAATGATGGTACTTCATCTCAAGCATATTCCAGCTGGAAATATAATTATTCTTATTATGGAGATGCTAGCCAAGAACTTACATACTCTGGATTTGATATAAGAAATCGTATTATAGCAAATATTTCTTGGAGAAAAGATTATGGAAAACGTTTTGGTACTGAAGTTTCTTTATTTTATAGAGGAAATTCAGGTGGACCTTATTCTTTAGTAACTTATGGTTATCTGAATGGTGATGGACGCGCAGGTAATGATGTTGCATATATTCCTACTGATAATGAAATAATGGAACTTTATGCTTCCGATGATACTTATAAAGATGTATTTAAATTTTTAAAAGATCATCAAGATATTAAAGATTACCAAGGATCATATGTTCCTCGTAATGGACTTCGTAAACCTTGGGAACATCATATAGATCTTCATGTAGCTCAAAATTATTATTTTAATGTAGCTAATAGAAGATATACTTTACAAGTAAATGCTGATATAGAAAACCTTACTAATTTATTTTATCATGGATGGGGTGCTGTATATAGTCCTTCAGATGGCTATTCTGTTTCTCCATTATCATATAAAGGTAACTCAAGTTATAAATTTTATGGTCCAAATGATATAATAACTCTTTCTGATATCGAGTCTCGCTGGCATGGACAGATTGGTGTTAAATTAATCTTCTAAAGAATATCTTTAAAAATATTTAATAACAATACTTTTAAGAGGGTGACTAAATACAAAAATTTAGTTACCCTCTTTTTTTCTACGATTTATACACATAGGTATATATAAAAAAGTATATAGATATAACAATATACCCTTATAGTCCCCGCGGCCGAGAAATACTTACATTGAAGATGAAAATCACA
>JBAYDV010000175.1:0-2838 GCA_041668045.1 Bacteroidales bacterium
CAAAAAGTGTTTTTAATCGGTACCTCTTATAATTCTATGTCTCAAATTGAGAAAAAATATAATAAAAGATGTTACTGTTTCCCTGAAAATCAAATTGGTGACGATAAGAAATGGAAACTATTTGTAAATGGAAATATAAAAGGCTCCCTATATATTTCTATAGATAAGGATGTGCTTAGTTCAGACTATGCATTAACTGGATGGCATCATGGAAAGATGAATCTTGATGAAATTAAGGCATATCTTACTGATGTGTATAGTAATGGAAATATTTTAGGTGCCGATATTTGTGGAGACGTTATGAAAAATGAAAATGTTTCAGAATTAATGAGAGTTCAAAAACTTGACCAAAGAACTAATATGTTTTTTATCAAGACGATCTCTGAGATAAGTTCTAAATAGCTTCAAATAACATAGTAAAAAAATGATTTTATATTACATTTAATAACTAAAACTACAAATTTATTTTTATTTCTTATGTTTAAAGTGAAAAAGTATTAAATTTGCGGTAACTAAATAATAATATTATGAATAAAATAATATGGTCAAAGTTAGGCTTTGGCTATGTCCCTACAGACTACAATATCCGTTGTCGTTATAAAAATGGACAATGGGGAGAACTTGAAATAAGTTCAGAAGAAAACATTCCTATTCACATGGCTGCATCTTGTCTTCATTATGGACAAGAAATTTTTGAAGGCATGAAAGCATTTGAGGGTAAAGATGGTAAAATTCGAGTTTTTCGAATAGACCAGAATGCTAAGAGAATGCAAGATTCTGCAGAATTTTTGTATATGCCAAAATTCCCTGTAGAAAAATTTGAAGAAGCTATAAAAAAGGTTGTTAAACTTAACAAGAAATATGTTCCACCTTACGGAACAGGCGCATCTTTATATATAAGGCCATTAATGATAGGCGTAGGACCTGATGTAGGTGTTAGTCCTTCTGATGAATATCTTTTTGTATTATTTACTACGCCAGTAGGACCGTATTTCAAAGGAGGATTTAAGCTGTCTAATGTTATAATATTAAGAAATTTTGATAGGGCTGCTCCTTATGGAACCGGACATATAAAATGTGGTGGAAATTATGCAGCTTCGCTTCAGTCAGGAGAATTAGCTCATAAAAAAGGATATTCTATGGTTTGCTATCTTGATGCAAAGGAAAAGAAATATATAGATGAGTGTGGGGCTGCTAATTTCTTCATGATTAAGGGCAATAAATATATTACACCTAAATCTCATTCGATTTTGCCTTCTATTACAAATAAAAGTTTACGTCAATTAGCTAAAGATATGGGAATGGAGGTAGAACAACGTCCTGTCGGTGTCGATGAGTTACCTACATTTGATGAAATAGGAGCCTGTGGAACAGCAGCAGTGATTTCTCCCATAGGAGTAATTGATGATGGAGACACAGGAGCACATTATGATTTTTCAAAAAATGGAGAAGCTGGCCCTATTTCAAGAAAACTTTATGAACGATTAAAAGGTATTCAATTAGGAGATGTTGAAGATGTCCATAATTGGGTAACAATATTATAGAAAGTGATTGGAGTAAATAAATTAAGAAATACAGCCATTCTTTTGATGCACTGTCCTGATAAGCCAGGAATACTAGCTGCAGTAACAGATTTTATAAATGTTAATAAAGGTAATATTCTTTATCTTGATCAGTATGTAGATAGAGAGGCTGGAATTTTTTTTATGAGAGTAGAATGGTCTTTAGATGAGTTTTTAATACCAAAAAATAAGATCGATGAGTATTTTAGAACATTATTTGCTATAAAGTTTGAAGCGGATTATCATCTTTATTTTGGTGATGTCAAACCACGCATGGCCATATTTGTTTCTAAAATGTCACATTGTCTCTATGATCTTCTCGCTCGTTATGATTCAGGAGAATGGAATATTGATATTCCATGTGTAATAAGTAATCATCCTGATATGGAGAGAGTTGTTAAAAAATTTGACATCCCATATTATTATTTACCTGTTAACAAGGAAAATAAGCAAGAGGTCGAAGCACAAGAGTTGAAAATTCTTAAAGACCACGATATTACTTTTGCAGTTTTAGCTCGTTACATGCAAGTAATTTCTGCTAATTTTATCGATAAATTTGCAAAGCCAATTATCAATATACATCATTCTACATTACCTGCATTTAAAGGAGCTAAGCCTTATACTCGAGCTTATGATAGGGGTGTGAAAATTATTGGAGCTACTTGCCATTATGTTACGGCAGATCTTGATGCTGGTCCTATTATATTTCAAGATGTAGCTAAGGTTACACATAAGGATACTATATCTATGCTTATTCATCGTGGACGTGATATAGAAAAAATAGTGTTTTCACGTGGTGTGGAGAAACACCTTGAAAGGAAAATTTTGGTTTATAAAAATAGAACTATCATTTTTCAATAAATAAACAAAAGAAGGAATAATACTTAATATAATACTACCGCTTTTTAGTACTAGTACTGATGATTTGTGTTGTGACTTGGCTTGTTATGGACAGAGTAGTATCTGCTATAACAAAATCAATTTTTATTTAAAATATTGTAATCTCCCCTGAAATTACTAATTTTAAATTTACGAAAAATTAAGATAACACATGAATAAAGATAATAAAGGCAATTCCAAAATTCCAGCCACCATACCTATGAATCCGAAGCCTAGCATCACCGAAAAGATAGCCGCCGGACTCGTCAAGCGTCCACAATACTGGGAACACAAAGGCGACTTCGGTCACGGACTGCTTATCGCAGGCAGCTATGGCATGGCAGGTGCCTGCATAATGGCAGCACAAGCAGCACTAAGATCAGGTATAGGAAAACTA
>JBAYDV010000176.1:0-2808 GCA_041668045.1 Bacteroidales bacterium
CCTTTAGTAGAACTAGCTATAAGAGGGTTTGGAGAAGTACCTAATGACATTATAACTTCATTGACGTCTAAATCAAATTCAGAGTTTTCTATAGGTATAGGACGACATCTTCCAGAAGCATCAGCCTCTCCAAGCTTCATTTTTATACATCTTAAACCTCTCACCCAGCCTTTTTCATTACCAAGAATCTCTGTTGGATTTGTTAGAAATTGGAATTTAATCCCTTCTTGCATAGCGTGATGTACCTCTTCTAGTCTTGCTGGTAATTCTTTTTCTGTTCTACGATATACTACTGTTACATCTCCGCCTAAACGTAAAGCAGTACGCGCTGCATCCATAGCTACATTACCACCACCTATGACAGCTATTTTCCTGCCTACAAATATAGGTGTATCATAATTCTTTTTATAGGCCTTCATCAAATTATTTCTTGTCAAAAATTCATTTGCTGAATAAACACCATTTAACTGTTCTCCAGGAATATTCATAAATCTTGGAAGACCAGCACCTGAACCTAAAAAGATAGCATTAAATTTTTCTTCGTTGATTAGCTGATCTATAGAGACTGTTCTACCAACTACTACATCTGTTTCTATTTTTACTCCTAAGGCTTTAACATTATTTATTTCGGGTTCTACTACCTTATCTTTAGGTAAACGGAATTCAGGAATTCCATATTGTAAAACTCCTCCTGCTTTATGTAACATTTCAAAAATAGTAACCTCATATCCTAGTTTAGCTAAATCAGACGCACAAGCAAGTCCTGATGGTCCACTTCCTATTATCGCTACTTTTTTTCCATTAGAAGGTAATTTATCTATGAATTTTATATTATTCTCTCTACTCCAATCAGCTACGAAACGTTCTAGTTTACCTATAGATACTGGTTCTTTTTTTATTCCTAATATACAAGCTCCTTCACACTGTGATTCTTGAGGACATACTCTACCACATACTGCAGGTAAAGAACTATCAAGAGAAATCGTATGAGCAGCTCCTTCTATATCTCCTTCAAGTACTTGGTGTATAAAATCAGGAATTTTAACTGAAACTGGACACGCTTCAACACACCTTGGTTTTTTACAATTAAGACATCTTGAGGCTTCTTGTTTAGCTTCTTCTATATTATATCCATAACAAACTTCTTCAAAGTTAGTTGCTCTTACTTTTGGATTCTGCTCTCTAGCAGGGACTCTTGGAATTTTATTTGCCATAACTTATTTTGTTTTACCTCTTCCTATTTTACAAATATGATCTGCTTCTTCTTCCTGTGGTTTATACATAGTAAGACGTCTCATCGCTTCATCAAAATCTACTTGTGCTCCATCAAACTCTGGTCCGTCAACACATGCGAATTTCACTTTACCTCCTACTGTTACACGACATGCTCCACACATTCCTGTTCCATCTACCATTAACATATTCAAACTAACTGTCATAGGAAGGTTATATTTTTTAGCTGTTAGAGTAGTAAATTTCATCATAATCATAGGACCAATAGCTACACCCATATCATATTTGTTACCCGCGACTAATAATTCCTCAAGTTTTTTAGTTACAAGTCCATGAAAGCCTTTAGATCCATCATCGGTACATATATAAAGATTATCACAAACTTTTGACATTTTATCTTCTAGAATTACAGTTTCTGCATTTTTAGCCCCAATTATAATATCTACGTGACCTCCCCTTTCATATACATATTTTGCCTGAGGATAGACTGGAGCTGTTCCTAGACCTCCTGCTACGAATATATATCTTTTTTTAGATAGTTCTTCATCAGTAAGTTTTACCATATCAGATGGATTACCAAGTGGGCCTACTACATCAGAAAAAAATTCTCCTTTCTGGACTTCGGAGATTTTTAAGCTTGATGCTCCTATAGTTTGAGTTACTATAGTTACTGTCTCATTTTCCCTGTCATAATCACTTATAGTAAGTGGAATTCTTTCTCCTTCCTCGTCTACTCTGACTATTAGAAATTGTCCTGGTTGTGCTGATTTAGCTAGTCTGGGAGCTTTTATAACTTGCTGACAGATAACAGGATTCAAAAACTCATTACTTAATACTTTAAACATAGATATTATAGATTAATTGTTGATTTTTTAACAAATATTTATGCAAATATACAGATAATGCATATCTTAGCAAATAATTATTAAATATAAATTATATGAAATCTTTCTTTAAAATTCTACTTGCTGGCTTTATCGGCACACTGATAGCTTTATTGCTATCTGGACTGATATTTGTTTCAATTCTAGGTTCTATAGCTTCTTTTTCTTCAAAAAAAGCTTATAATGTACCTAGTTCAGCTATCTTAAATATTAATTTTGATTCTGTCCTCTCAGAAAGAGGAAGTGATGGTCAATTTCAATTACAATTACAGAGCTTAAATTCTCTAGGAGCCTCTAATTCAAGTAAAATCGGTATTAGAAAGATGGTTCAAGTTATAGATGCAGCTGCTAAAGATCCTAGTATTAAATTTATCTATGTAAATGCTGGTAAAATTAATGCTGAAGGTATTACTTTGGTAGAAGAATTAAGAAATGCTCTTATTAGATTTAGAAAAAGTGGTAAACCTGTTATATCTTATGCCGAAAATTTCTCCCAACAGGGTTATTACTTAGCTTCTGCATCAGATAAAATTTATTTTGATTCTATGGGTATGAATGAATTGCTTGGAACATCTTCTCAAGTATTTTTCTTAAAGGATATCTTAAATAAGTTAGATATTAATATCCAACTTATACGTCATGGTAAATATAAATCTGCAGGTGAACAATTTATATGTAATGATATGACTCC
>JBAYDV010000177.1:0-2800 GCA_041668045.1 Bacteroidales bacterium
AAAAGAACTGCAAAGTATTGTAAATTACAGTTATTCCCCTTCAGCTAAAGATGAGGAACAAATGGGAGCAGCTATAGATAAAATATTCTCCTGTACACTTATAATGAATGAAGCAGGAAAAGATGACTATGGTTACTACTGGACGAATACATCGGCTAAAAGAAATAAAGATGGCGAGTTAATATATGCTTGGTATGTGGCATTTGGAAGAGCTGTCAATGATAAAGGAATAGATACACATGGAGCCGGAGCTGTTAGATTTGATGCTAAGAGCAAAACAGTAAGTAAAGAACAAGGAGGAGAGAGATATTATAATCTTGTTAGATTAGTAAGGAATGCTAAATAATATTTTATTAAATTTGTAAATATGAAATCACAGAGAAAAATAGAGGTACTTATATATACATTAATATGGTTAATGGTATTTATAATCCCCATATTTTCGGATAATAACTTAGATGGGAAAGATTGGAATTTCATATTTTCAGAATGGATACGCTATACTCCTTTACTAATTATATTTATCATAAATGATTTATGGTTATCAAAAAAATATTTACTTAAAAGAAAATATTTAAAATATGTAATATCAATAGTTATATTACTTATTACATTTTCTTCAGTATTCGTATTTACTAAACATATTAATCAAGCCATTGTACCAGTTCATGAAGAGCTCATGCCTCCTATGAATCATTCTCGAGCTGATATGATGCCTGATGAAAATCTAAGTAATAAAAGGGGATCAGATTTATAATTTGATGGTAATCCTCCTCTGCCACCAGACATTAGGAAAATGCATTCTCCTTTAAGAAATATATTAGAAAGTATAATATTATCATTTCTTGTAATAGGATTTAATGATGCTCTAAAACTTGCTTTTAGATTTAATAAAGATGAAGTGTCAAGGCAGAAAAGTGAAAAGATATATTTGGAAACACAGTTATCTTTTCTCCGTACTCAGATTAGTCCTCATTTTTTCATGAATACATTAAATAATATTCATGCTCTTATAGATATAGAACCGGAAAGAGCTCAGAAAGCTATTATTAAATTATCGAATCTAATGCGATATTTATTAAAGCAGAGTGAAGATGGACAGAATACTATAAAAGAAGAATTTAATTTTTTGATGGCATATATAGATTTAATGAGTTTAAGATATTCTGACAAAGTAAAAATAAATACGGATTTTATTCTTGATTACCCAGACGTAAAAATTCCTTCTTTGTTATTTATATCAGTAGTAGAAAATGCTTTTAAGTATGGAGTATCATATGAAAAAGAGTCTTTTATAGATATAATGGCTTTACAAGATACCCATAATTTAAAGTTCATATCAATAAATAGTAAAACTAGTAATTCTAATAATAAAAATACACTATCAAGAACAGGCGTAGGATTAAGTAATTTAAAAAAACAGTTAGATTTATTATTTCCTGAGAAATATACTTTGAAAATAGAAGATAAAGAAGATACATATAAAATAACAATTATTATTCCTGTAAATTATGATAAAGTGTATAGCAATAGATGATGAACCATTAGCATTAACACAGATTTCTAATTATATAAAGAAAACTCCTTTTCTAGACTTGTGTGCAAGTTTTGGGACTGGAGTTTCCGCTATGGAATATCTTCATCATAATCAGATAGATTTGATGTTTGTAGATATTCAAATGCCTGATATGACAGGCATGGAGTTAGTTAAGGTTTTAGATAAAGCTCCTAAGATAATTTTCACTACTGCATATTCAGAATATGCTGCTGAAGGATTTAAGGTAGAAGCATTAGATTATTTATTAAAGCCGCTAGATTATACTACTTTTTTAAAGTCTGCTAATAAAGCTCGCTCTTATTTCGAAAAAGAAGAAATTGTTAATAACTCTGTTAATAACCCTGTTAGTAAATTTGTTAATAACTCTACTAACGATTCTGAAAATTCTAAATCATATATTTTCGTAAAGTCTGAATATAAAATAGTTAGGGTGGAATTATCGGATATACTATTTTTAGAGAGTATGCGAGAATATATTAACATACATTTAACAAATGGAAAAAGTATAATGACTCTTTCTAGTATGAAAAAAATAGAAGGACAGCTTCCTGAAGATAAGTTTATGAGAGTTCATAGATCTTATATAGTTAATCTTGAAAGAGTAAAAATAATAGAAAGGAATGTTATAATATTTGATGATGTTAGAATTCCTGTTAGTGATCAATATAAAGAAGATTTTCAAAAATATATAAATAAAAGGTTTCTATAGATTAATAAAAAAAGGTGTGTCTTCAGACGCACCTTTTTTTTAAAGCTTCTATAAAACTTTAATGTAATCCTAAATAGAACTTTATTCTTCAGTCGTAGTTACTTTATTTTTTTTTCTGTTAAGTAACTCTTCACGCACCATTTTAGCTCCACAATTTGGACAAATCATAGTAGTGCTTTTAACTCCTTGTTCATGAGGTAACTTAGTGCCACATTTAGGGCAAACTGCGTATCCTCCGACGCCACAGCTACCGCCTTTATTGCGACCTTGACCACCACCGAATCCCAAGCCTCTGCCTTCGCCTAATCCAAGACCTCTACCTAAAACTTGTTTTGGATCTCCATTTTGTGCATCCAACTTTTCTTGAAATCCAGCACCACGGCCTTGTCCTCTTCCTATACCGAGTCCTCTACCTTGACCAGTGCCACGGCCTCTTCCTATACCTAGACCTCTACCAAGGCCTCTACCCAGACCTCTACCTAAGCCATTGCCACGACCTAAACCTAAACCTTGTCCGCCTTGACCTCTGCCTA
>JBAYDV010000178.1:0-2782 GCA_041668045.1 Bacteroidales bacterium
CAGCAAAAGTCCAAGATAAATTAAAGATTGATCTTAAAAATAATAATGTTAAAATACCAGAAGAATTCTCATATATAAAGACTCCTGTAGAAAAAGTATTGAAGAAGATATCTGGTAACTACATGAATATAAAGAATAAAGATGATGTACGTCCGGTTAGATTTAAAAAAGAAATACTTTTAAATGAGGATTTCAAAGAGCTTTGGAATAAAATTAAATATAAAACAACGTATTCTGTTAAATTAGATTCTGCTGAATTGATAGAAAAATGCTCAAAACGAATATTTGAGGAAATATATGTAGGTAAAGGTAGATTTGTTACTAAAAAGGTGAAAGTCGCTATTACTCAAGGAGGTGTACAAAAAAGTGATTATAAAGCAACTGAGCATGTAAGACTAATAGATGAAGAAGTTTCAGTATTACCAGATATAGTTAGTTACCTACAAAACGAAACGAGTTTAACACGTCATACTATAGTTTCAATTTTATTAAAATGTAAAAGATTAGCTGCTTTTAAGAAAAATCCACAAGCATTTATAGAATCTGTTATTGATATTATACGAAGAGAAATGAGAGCTCTTCTTATAGATGGTATTAAATACAAAAAGATAGACAATGATGTCTGGTGTCAAGAATTATTTAGTAATAAAGAATTACAGGGATATCTTAATAGTAATCTAATAAATAGCACGAAGTCTCCATATGATTATGTGATTTATGATTCTATAGTTGAAAGAGAGATGGCTAGTAAATTTGAAGAATCCGAAAACGTAAAATTATATGCCAAGCTACCTTATTGGTTTAAGATAGATACTCCATTAGGATCATATAATCCTGATTGGGTTCTTGTATGGGAAAAAGATGATGAACAAAAGCTTTATTTCGTGGTAGAAACCAAGGGAGGCTTAACTGAAAGCTCTATAACTCAAAATGAACTAAATAAAATTAAATGTGGCAAAAAACATTTTGAAGCCATTAATACCGGAATAGAATTAGAAGTAGCAGATAATTTTACAAATCTCACTGATAATATTTCCAGTAAAGGTTAAAATTTTGTTTAATATAGGTTAGCAGTATTATAGAATTATTTATAGATACTGTTAACCTTTTTTTTGTTATAATGCTATTCTTTACCAATAACAGAAAAATCGTTTTTATTCTCAGCTTTTAATAAAGGTTGAACTAATTTCCAAATTGCATATTTAGTATGTCTAACTTTATCAGAATAGGAGATAGTAGATGATCCCCACCATCCTGAAATATTTCTTTTGGTGTAACCTTCAACACTTCTTCTAGAAAATTCTGATAATAAACTATCATAAAAAGAATTATAGATATGTATATACCCATTTTCCTTGCCGGCAAGATATTGCCAAGCTTCACTTAATTCATTACTATCAAAACCAGGTTTTTCTATGATTTCTATTGAATCAAATATTCTCGCTGTTTCCCCATTTTTTGAAAATGCTTTTTTTATTAGTTTGATAGCTTCAATATCAGATTTTGGAGCACTATAACCAAAAATGGTAATTATAGCAGCATAAGAAATAAAATATTCAAGTGTATCCCATTGTTCTCGTATAAATAAATTTTCATTGTAGTTTTTGTGTTTAACTGGATATAATAATGGAGTTTTAGAAAAAGGTTGACCACATGTGTGACACTTATTCTTAATATATCCAAATTCTCCACATTTTTCACAATATCCAGCTTGTACATTTCCGTGCAAAAATACCATTTGAGGAAGATCTTCAGTTATATTGCTCATTCTTTGACGTGCTTGTATTAGTAGAGGATCCCAATTAAATGAAGCAATACAATCCTTTTTGCGCATAGATAATACAAGAAGGTCATAGATTGTTAATTCATCTGGAAGTGTAAATTCTTGGAAGTAGTTATAAATTTCATGTTCTAAATTATGGCAAAGTTCTTTTTCCCCTTTTTCATAGAGTTCAGAATATATGTCTTCTAAATTTTTGCTTTGTGTTTCTAATTTAACATTATCTAATAAATTCTCTTTCCCTATATTTTGAAGGAAGTTGTTCATTACTGAGCATTTAATGCCATTTTTATCACCATTAGGAATGGCAGCTACTGTTGCTCCAGCACCTAAGATAACAAGATGTGGTTTTTTTAAAAATAATTCTTCAAGAGTTTTTTGATCCATTTAGTAAATTTACATTATTAATAATAAGTAACAAAAGACTTTGGGAAATATTTTATCTATTTCTGATATTTAAGTGATTTATTGTTATCTGACAGATTGGCATTAAATCTGACAAAATGATTACATCTCTCAAGAATACTACAGTTTTTAATATTGGCAGAGAGTTTGTTTTATCTTATAATGTATTGAAATTAAGATATTTGCTTGCTTATTTTTCATGTAATTATCAAGTGCTTTGTGAAATTAATTGGTGTAACGATTTAATTCTGCTAATTCGCAGAGATAACGACAACCTGAAACATGTTGTCACATTAAAATAGAAAGTATGGCCCAAACTGATTCTGGAAAAAAGAAAGTGTTTGTACACGGATATACAAAATCTGACGGAACTAAAGTTCCTACTCATTATCGTTCTACTCCAAAAACGAGTGATGGTAAAAAGACTAATTAGTGTTTTGTGTAGAAAATGCCTTGATAGAGTTTTTTACTTTGTTGAGGCTTTCTTTTATGAAAAATTTATCCACCACTTTACATGAAAACTTGAAGGATATTCTGGTGGTGGAGGTTTGTGGTTTTGCTAGGGAATTTTTTAGCTTGATGCGACGGGAGGAGCGA
>JBAYDV010000179.1:0-2747 GCA_041668045.1 Bacteroidales bacterium
ATTACGTAAATCGGTTTATTGAATTCTTTTTGAATCCTGTTGGCTGCTTTTAAACTATTCGTGTATGTTCCACTAAATTTCGATGTTAGATGAATAGCTATAATAGCGTCGTAGTTTGAGGCTAAATGTGAGTATAAGTTAGTAAAAGTGCGTTCGTTGATTTGTGATGTTTTGGGAACGTCTTGGCTGCTATCAAGTAAATTATAAAACTGTTCTGGTTGTAGAGTTATTTTATCTAGATAATGGTTTTCTCCGAAATTTATATTCATTGGTACGACATTAATCTGATAAAAATCAATAAGGTCTTGAGATAAATCACATGTTGAATCAGTTACTAATGCTATATTCCATTTTCTGTGGCTTGTGATTTCTCTTTGACGCTGCATGTCATCAACTTTTTGAAATGTAATAGTGCCGATGTCTTTTAGTTTGTTAAAAAGTTCAGCTGGCTGATTTGTGTGAACATGAATACGGCATGTATTTTCAGAACCTGCTACTACGACAGAATCTCCATTTTTGCATAGAAATGTTTTTAACAAATTCGTATTAGTGTGCATGTTTTTAAGTATGGCTTCTGTGCAATAGCGATAGTTTAGTTCTTCATCGATTATTTCATCTGAATGAACTAGTGAAATCATTTCTATTTTTTCTATGCTTAATCGTCTGATATTTCCATTTTTTATAAAGTTAGTTATCCCTTTAATAAAAATAACAAATCCTTTAGCTCCAGCGTCGACAAAATTATATTTTTTTAACTTTTGAAGTTTAGAAGTAGTCTCAAGGAGCGATTTTTCTAATATGGTTATTGAATCTGAAATAAGTTGATTAAAATCAGATGTTGTTTCTTTTTTACTATATAAGTAATCTGACCATTCGCGTATAACCGTTAACATAGTGCCTTCTATGGGGTTTGCGACTGCATCATATATAAAAGGAATTGATTTGTTTACGCTTTCAACGAATTCATTTAAGTTTATGTCTTTTTTATTTTTAGTTTCTGTGTTTAGTCCATTTAAAAATTGAGCAAATATTACTCCTGAATTTCCTCTTGCTCCTATTAATGCGGCTTCAGCTATATTATTAATGGTTTTTTTGTAAGATTTATCAGGTTTTATAGTGTCTATTACTGAGCGTATGGTGGATGCTAAATTACTTCCAGTATCCTTGTCCTTTACTGGAAAAACATTTATACTGTTAATTTCTTCTTGGTGCGATAATAACTGCTGACTTCCGGCTATAAAAGCATAATAAAGATATTTACCATTGATTTCTTGATTTTGAAGTATATTCATATTTGAATTTCATGTTTTATGAAGTTTAGGTTTGTTATTATTTTTGTTTGACTTTTATAAGTTTTGTTATATCATATCCTCTTTTATCTATTTTTTTAAGAATGGAATTATATAGATTATCATCTATTTTAGATGTTCTGCTTAAAATCCATAAATAGTTATCTGAACTACTACCAATAATTGCCCATTGATAATTTGGGTCAATGTCTAGAATATAGTAATCACCATAGAAGAATAAAAAGAATGCAACTTTTAATTTGGCTGGTGCTTTTTCTGGGTTAGGAATTTTAGCCTTACCTATAGCTTCGCTAAATTCTCCACTAAAACTTCCTTTATATCCACTATTAACTACTTTAACTTTTCCATCTTCACGCATCGAATAATTAGCAGTGACACCTACCATGTCTTTTTCGAAACGGTGGTCATAACGTGCGATTTCGTACCAAGTTCCTAAGTATCTGTTGAGGTCAAAATCTTTAACTACTGTTTTATCGATTATAGATTTTGTTTTATTATTGCCCTTGAGTGTAAATCCAATCAGAATTAAAATAATACCGATTATTAGAATTATTATTTTCTTAGTCATTGTTCAAGTGTTTTATATTTTACTAAAGATAATAATTATTTTTCACTTTTTTCTTCATTTTGTTCGATACTCTTCTCTACTTTTGTTTTAAGTTTATCGATTTGTTCTATAGATTCCTTATTTTTTTTAATATCAGATTCTTTTTTTAATTTCTTCTGTTCTTTATGAAGTAATTCCTCTTGTTCCTTCAGATTATCAAGTTGATCCTTCTTTTTTTCGATTTCTTCTGATTTATTAGCTTCGTCAAAAATTAAATCTTCAGGAGTTTTTTTCGCTACTACTTTTCTGCTTTTTACCATCTTAGGAATAAATTCTTTTCCATTGGCATTGATTTGATTCATGAAAGTAGGAGAGACTATTTCAATTTTCTTTTTATGTAGTACGTCCATAACATTAGCATTTAAGAGGGAAATTGAGCTAAAGTACATATTGCTATCTTTTAGAAAGCCATGGATTTTATAAGATACAGAGAAGTCGCCTAATTCAGTAATGTAAACATATGGGTCAGTTAGTCCAGTTAAAAGAGCTGCTTCTTTAAGGGATTCTTCTATTTGTGTGCGCGGAATGTTATATCCTAGTGAGACAGAAGTAGAAATAACAGGGTCTTTCTTACGTGTCAATTTTAGTGGATTATTGGCTATATATAGATTAGGAATAGTCATGAAGTTACTATCTTCTAATTGAATCTCAGTGTGAAAAATACTCTTTTTGGTTACTCTTCCTTTTAAATCTTTTACACTAATTAAGTCTCCTATTCTGAATCGTTTCATGGAATTGTTCATAATGCCAGCGATTAGATTTCCTAAAACAGTAGTTGAGCTTAGAGCTATCCCAGCACTTATTACTATAGCTAGAAAACTTAAAATTTG
>JBAYDV010000180.1:0-2709 GCA_041668045.1 Bacteroidales bacterium
CTTTATCCGAATCATTAGGCTTAAATATAAAAGGTAATAAAGTAGATGAAGGCACTTATCAATTTATACTCAACGCTACTGATAAATACAATGCTAAAACTAGCTACACTCTTACTTATACTATTTTACCAAATACTCCCCCTAATTCGATTAAGAGTATTGATAATATAATATTTAATGGAACATCTGGCCAAGAAACATTAAATCTCGATGAATACTTTACTGATGCCGATGGAGAATCACTGACTTATACTTCTTCTGAAACTAATTCATCTATAGCACATGCTAATAGCGTTAAGAATAAACTCTATATAACTGCATTAGAATATGGAGAGAATACTATTACAGTTACGGCTAGCGATGCTAAAGGAGATACTGCTTCATTGACATTTAAAATTCTCGTAAGAAACGGATCTAAACTCGTGGATCTTTATCCTAATCCAGTGAAAACTGATCTAAATATCAGACCTGGAGAAGAAATGGAAAATACATCTATCACTATAAGAAGTATTTCTGGAAATATAGCATTAGAGGTTAATAATTATAATATTGGACCTTTTAATCCAACCTCCTTAGATCTTTCTGGACTAGCAGCCGGTGTTTATAGCGTAACTGTTAGTGAGGATAGTGGTATAGAATATACTGAAAATATTATCAAACTATAATTAGCAAATATGAAACATATAATAAAAACAATATTAAGTATAGCAGTTTTTTCTACTATATCTATATTTAATGTTGACGCACAAACAGGAGTTAAATTTTTAAACCTCCCTACAAACGCTAATGCATTATCTAAAGGCGATGCGACAGTTGGAAGTAATGCTAATTCTTTTTCTTATTTTTCTAATAGCTCATCAGTAGCATTCTCAGAAAACACCTTTTCTGCTGGATTTTCTTATGGGCAATGGCAACCAGATTATACTGATAATATCATAATGAGTTTTGGCGCATATTATAAACTATCTGACAGATTTAGTCTTACCGCAGGCTATGAAAATTTTTCCTATAATGCAGACATATTTACTTATAATGAAGAAGGAAGACAGAGTGATGCTTTATCTCCTAAAGAATCTGCTTATGGTATAGGTATCGTCTATAGAGCTTCACAAAACTTTTCATTTGGTGTGAATGCTAAAAACATTAGTTCAGATTTATCATCTGAAGATGCGTCAGCTTTCGCCGTAGATTTATCTGCTAGTTATAAATTAGATAATATTCAGCTAGGTATAGCTGCTACTAATTTAGGTGGAAAAATTAAATATGCAAATACTGAATATGATCTTCCTTCAGCAGTTAAAGTGGGCGGTATGTATACTTATAAATTAGGTGAGAATACTCTTGCAGCTAATTTAGAAGGGGATTATTGGTTAAATGATAGTTCTATGAGTTTCGGCATAGGTGGAGAATTCGCATTTAAAGATTGTATATTTTTAAGAGCTGGTTATCATTTAGGTGATGAAGATAAGACTATTCCATCTTATGGTTCTGTAGGTATTGGGGCTAAGTATAATTGGATTAATATCGATTTCGCATATATCTTGGCTGGATCTGATTCTCCTTTAAAAAATGGACTTAATATCTCTTTAGAAATTTCTTTTTAAGATTATTTGATAATAATATCTTTTTATGATATTGTAATTTTTTTATTTATAATATATTTACTATATTGATAACATCTAGAAAAAACTTCAATAGCATGAAAAGATATTTTATTTTTATACTAATATTATTAATACCTTTTGTTATAAGTTGTAATTCTGAAGATATGGACTCTTCGGAATTTGATTTATCACAAGATGAGATTGAAGCTATAGAAAGAAATAATATTTCAGGTAAAATAAGAATTAAGATCGAAGAGGATTTTGTCGGAATACTTGATAATCAAGTTAACGATTCTATTTCTATGAAATCAGATTTCATAATTAAATCTATTAATAGTAAAACTAATTACGATATATCTAATCTTAATTATACATCTGCCGAAAGAACATTTCCTATAAATAAACTCTATGAAGATAGAACAGAAGTTGAAGGTCTGAATCTCTGGTATGATCTTTCTTTTGATAAAAATATTCCTTTAACTACTGCATATTTTATTTTAAAAAATGATGAAAAAATTACTCATGTAGAGTATATCAGTAAGTATAATGACTTTTCAAGGAATATTAAAGACGATGCTGACAAGAAAATTCATATAGTTAAATGTGAATTATCTGGATATAGTAATTCTAATGAATATCATCTATCACAGTCTGAAAAAGAAGCTTGTAAATATTTTTATAAATATTCTGGAATAGACGATAATGGTAACCATATAAATACAGAGACTAACACCAAAATAATATTAGTCTCTGATAAAGATACTACGAACATCTATCGTTCATATATTTTCTACTAAATTTCTCTTAACTTTTCTTATTAGAAAGCATTTCATGTATAGAAGCTGCCGCTTTACGACCTGCCCCCATAGCTAGGATAACAGTCGCAGCACCCGTTACAGCATCTCCTCCTGCAAATATTTCTTTACGAGAAGTCTGACCTTCTTCATTCACTATTAAACATCCTCTTTTATTAGTATCAAGACCTTTAGTAGAACTAGCTATAAGAGGGTTTGGAGAAGTACCTAATGACATTATAACTTCATTGACGTCTAAATCAAATTCAGAGTTTTCTATAGGTATAGGACGACATCTTCCAGAAGCATCA
>JBAYDV010000181.1:0-2699 GCA_041668045.1 Bacteroidales bacterium
ACCAGCAGAGGAAAACCAGCAGAGGAAACCAGCAGCGAAAACCAGCAGAGGAAACCAGCAGCGAAAACCAGCAGCGAAAACCAGCAGCGAAAACCAGCAGCGAAAACCAGCAGCGAAAACCAGCAGCGAAAACCAGCAGAGGAAACCAGCAGCGAAAACCAGCAGCGAAAACCAGCAGCGGAAACCAGCAGCGGAAACTAGAGCCTCTGGAGGGTGTTTTTCAATGATGTTAAAATTTCGTACTCTTCTCTATCCTTAATAGCAGATTCTAAATCTTTGAAATACTTTTCTAAAATAGAATCTTCTAATTTTTTAAACCTTGAACTAATTAGATGTTTTGCTTTAGAAGAAAAACTTGTTTTGTAATCAGAAATAAGTTCTTCATATAATTTTTTAGTCATACAAAGACTAGTGTAGGATTTAGCAGAAATAGAGACTCCATGACATCTGGAAATAGTAAATCTGGTTTTACTATTAGTACTCTCATTTAATTTTTTAATAACTATTTCCGAAAGACGCTTTGTAATATTTAATACATTAGAAGGTTCATCTGCCTGGTCGCTAGAAATGGCTATCATATTCTCAGTCCCATAATTAATACACATCTCTGCCACACGACGAGTACCTTCAACATTTACCGATATCGCCTCACATGGATTGTTTTCCATTAACTGAGTCTGTATATAGGCAGCTGCATGAAAAACTATCTGTGGCTTATACTTTTTAAAGACTAAATCAAGGTGCTTTCCAAAAGTTATATCTCCCAATATAGGAACAAAAGACAAAGAAGGAAAACTCTTCTTCAATTCTAAACGAAGATTATGAGTTGGAGATTCAGCATTATCATATAAAATTAATTGTCTACATTGAAAATGCGCCAATAATCTACATAACTCACTACCTATATTACCAGCAGCACCTGTAACCATTACGACTTTATTTTTTAATTGAGAACAAAAATAATTATCATATGACTTTAAATTTAACACATCTTGCAATGATATCTTATGTAAAGTTCCTGAGGATATATGTGATGTATCTCCAATAAGCATCTCAGGAGCCTTTAGAATATTAAGTCCTAACTTCTCTGACGTACTTAATATATCACTTGAATCATCTATAAGACTCGCATGATCCACATAAATAACTCCTTTTATGTCATTTTTCTTTACATATTTCTCATACTCGATATGATTATTAAAATAAAGAATAGGTACTGTCATTAAAGATAAATTATTCTCTAGAGGATTATAAGAGATAAAAGCAGATAAATTATAATCTTTACTATCTCTCATACGCAACATTAGAGCGACGCTTCTAGGATTAGTACCTACCACTAAATAATTATCCAAATCATTAGAATTAACATCTAAAAGAAACCATTTATAGGCCCAAATCATAAACAAGCGAGGAACTAAAATAAGAATTACACTAAAAGTAATATAAAAAAGAGAAAACGTTATAATCTCACGGATAGAATAAGATGCAAAAAAGGATACAACACCCATATACAAGCCCATAAATGCACACTGTATAAAAATGCTTACAAAGATGCGCCAAATATTGCCATAAGTAAAATAACGAATAATATGTTTATGCGTCTTAAATATTAGATTAGCTATGCACCATGCAAGAAGACCAACCAAAGCTATAGTAAAGAAAGATAATAAAGAGGTCGAACTTTCCACACTATTGATCTCTACACTAGAGATATGAGATAATACATCTGTTTCCCTTGTCTTGAAAATCCAAGACATCAATAAAAAAGACACATTAATAGCCACATAAGATAAAAGCAAATCAATGATTAACACTAACCTTTTATCCATATAATGTGACCGAAAATATTTAAGACACTTAACTTCCATATTCTATAAGTTTTAAGAATTATGGGAACAAAATTATATGGGAACAATAAACTACTTCACATCAAACTTCTCAAAAATTGAATTTCTAGATTTAAACTCAGGAACTATTCGCTTCATCATCTTAACTGTCTCCTCAACATTCATATCAGCAGCGAAATCTTCCAACTTCTTATAATCTCCTTTAATATCAGCATTTTCATAAGTTCTGACCCTGGCGTGGAAAATTTTCTTATGAGAAGTAGGTAAAGTATTCTCCTTATTAGACAATACCTCTTCATATAACTTTTCACCAGGCCTCAACCCAGTAAATTTAATTTTAATATCTTGATCTGGAACATAACCAGCTAATTCTATCATATGGCGAGCTAAATCAACTATTTTAACACTCTCACCCATATCAAAAACGAAGATATCATTACCTTCACACATAGTAGCTGCCTCCATGACCAAGCGACATGCCTCTGGAATAGTCATAAAAAATCTAACTATATCAGGATGAGTAACAGTAACTGGACCACCCTCCTCTATTTGTTGACGGAAAAGAGGAATAACACTACCATTAGAACCAAGCACATTTCCAAAACGTGTAGTTACAAATCTAGTCTTACTCTTAATTAAATTCTTCTCGATAGCTGAACCAAGACTCTGAACGAAAATCTCCGCCAAACGCTTAGTAGCACCCATAATATTAGAAGGATTAACCGCCTTATCAGTAGAAATCATAACCATACGCTCCACCTCATACTTAACACATAACAAAGCTAGCTGACGTGTACCTTTAACATTGGCAGTCACAGCCTCACAAGGATTCTCCTCCATCAATGGTACATG
>JBAYDV010000182.1:0-2653 GCA_041668045.1 Bacteroidales bacterium
AGGACGTTTACTATACCGCTTACAATGATCTTTATAGAAATCCTTTGATAAATAATCCTCTAAAGTTTTACCTAATTTATTTTCTATAAAATTTATATTGTCGATTTGATTTTCATCACCAAAAATAATTGACAAGGCTTTTTTAATCCTATTTAAAGCATTATCATGAAAACTAACCTCTGAATCCATTAATGGGATAACACCATCATCATCTATTTCAAATGTTTTTCCATTATACTCATAAGGAGCTATTTCTTCAGAGCCAGGCTCTGGATATGCTATCTGTAAACCTGTTTTATCAAGTCTATAACGTCCCATGAAACAAGCTATCAAATAACTTATAAACTGTGACATTATTTCTTTTCCTTGAAATACGATATTATCATCTTCAAGCTTTATTTCGCCCTGTTGAAGCAGAGTAATATCTTTAAGCGGCACTTTATATGATATTTCATCATTTAGATTATAATAATCAATAAATGTTTTATTTATTTCTTCTTCATTAGAGCGCAGTTCCATAAAGGTGTTGAGCCATTGATTACAATATTCATCATACAATGATTTTAGATTATTGGGACAAGATAAATTAGATTCCTTTTTTATTCTAAATAATTCATTCTCTTTAAAATTCCATGAGGTTTCATGAGCATCCCAGTCTTGTTTTGAAATATCAATACAATTCTGAACTGTTTCCTTTATCTTTTCTTTGACTTCAATATCTAATTCGGGAGGGGCTGGGAATTTAGCTAGATTCCCATTGTTTAAATGCAAAGTAGGATTAATTATTTTAGAAATTTGAAAATAAATAGGAGTATTTAATAGCCCTAATATATAGAACCTATCAGATTTATCACTAGAAAAGAAACTCATACCTACAGTATCAAATATAAAACCATTCTGATAATATCTAAAAGAATTTCCGCCTGATGTGATATCACTCCAAGAAATTGATTCTTTAAAATAAAAACCAAGATTTTGTGGTCTGGATTTTAATTTTCCTTTTATATCTGTAAAATGTTTAATTTCATAACCATCATTTTCCCAATCAACCATATAGTCCTGATTCCCAAACCATTTTCTTCTTGCTCCTCCTTTATTGTAGGGAAACCATTTCTTCCCTGTACTTAAAGAATCATTAGTATTTTGAGTATTAAAACAGGTGTTTTTTATGCTGACTTCATTCCACAATCTTAAAAATCTATTATTATCTGCAGTTGCTAATCCTTGTTTTGCATCTCCTATCTCAGCAAGTGTTTTATTTTTCACAAAAACATCAAGCATTTTATCACTTAACCAATAAGCAATAGGTGAACCTGGGATTTTTTTAAATTCTTCTTGATTTGTGGCATAAAACCAATGACAATTTCTATTATTTATAGCTTCCAATGTTTTAGGCGCTTGATTAGAAGAACCTCTAAATTCTGAAAGTTTAATATAACATCCTTTTTTGTTTTGCTCATTTTTTTGAAGAGTATATGTACATATTGGAACAGTAGCTCCATCAAAAGCAGAATATTCTAATTGAATTAAATTGCTGATAAAAGATTTTTTCAATATATAGTTTCTAAAATCTTCATAAGTTTTAATAAACATCCAAACAAAAGGCGACATTATTCCAATTCTACCATCATTCATAGTTAATGATTTCAGAATATGTGCAACAAAAACAGAAAACAAATCTTGCTTAAATTGTTTATAATATTTTTCTATATATTTATTTAATTCTTTACTAAATCTTTTTGCACTCAGATACGGAGGATTAGCAACTACAGTCTCGTATTTTTGTGTCATAATAAGTATGACATCTAAAAATGGCTTTAGATTCTCGATACTCTTAGAATAGAATAGATTATTTGAGACATTATTTTTCCAATATTCAATACGTTCTTTTATTTTATTTAAACTTTCTTCTGAAAGATTGAACTTCATTATAGAGCCTAAAGTCTTAGCTTGCTGCATTAACTCTAATGTTTCTGATAATTCAGCAAAACAAGTATCTGATTTATACCCTTTATCATTCTGATTTAAACCAAGGAAATAGCATAATTCATCTTCTGAAAAAGCTTTAGGTTCCGGCATTTCATAAATATTGGGGACTATACCTGCAATAAGTATTTCCGGATCTGTTTTAGCAGCTATTAAAAGTACAGCGAACCTGGCTAATTGCACAGCCCTGAGATCTATGTCTAAACCAAATAAATTATTTTTGAGTATTGCTCTTACCGCTTCTTTGGGTTCGTAAAATTCTTCTTCGTAACATTTCATTAATAGATTAAATCCTTCTATTAATATATGTCCCGAACCACATGCCGGATCGAGTAATTTTAAATCTTTAGCTTCTTTAATTATTGGAGTAGAAATATAAGAATCGTCTGGTTTTATGTAATACGACATATCTGAGGCTATCTCTGAATCAGTATTAGCATCAAGCCACACTTGACCTACGGTATTCTCTACCATATATTTAACTATCCAATTGGGTGTGAATATTTGTGTAGCAGCAGGTATAGTATTAGCATCTGCTTTTTTATTTTTCTTAAATCCAGCAAATACTTCATCTTTCTTTTCAGAGATATAAAACTGATACAGCCAACCAATTAGCTCTACATGTTTATAATCATCTTTAGTAATAGCAGTAGTCTGCTGCAACATA
>JBAYDV010000183.1:0-2607 GCA_041668045.1 Bacteroidales bacterium
TACCTATATACTTTCGCTTATAATGATAATATGTATATTGATTAATATTACATTTTGCAGAAAATCTTGGGATAGATAATTCCGATTCTTTTCTTTGAGTTCCTAGATTTAAAAATTCTTCTTTGGTCATGATGATTTATTTTTCACAAAGATAAATACTATATCTCCCTAATAAAAGATGTACTTGCTCGGATGTTTACTTTTATATATAGACAATAACCATTTTAATATAAATAAAAAGCTAATGAAAAAAATTCCAAGTAGGACTTATGAGTCCGTTGAGATCAAAACAGAGTTTATTAAAATCGAAGAGGGCTTCGCCCAGACAGGAACAGAGTCTGGAACAACGGGTCAAGGCTTTTCTGATGGAGGAACATTTTAAAAAATAATATTTCTTCTAATCTTAATTTAAACGATAATTAATAAATTCTATGAAAACATTCAAACAGATACAGCTATATTTAATAACATTAGCTGTAATAGGATTATCTACGTCCTTGACGTCTTGTCAAAAAAGTGAAGAGTTAAATAATTCTAGTGATGGTGTAAAGTCTTTTACTAGTAAGTTGACATTTGGAGCTACTATAAATCCACCTACTACTAAAGGTGAATTAAATGGAACCGCTTTTACGTGGTGTTCAGGTGATCAGTTAGAGGTTTATGATGGGCAGTCTGGTGGTACATCTTTAGATAGTACTACTTTTAGTATAGAAGATCAAGATTCTTATACTAATAATGCCTCTTTTACTGGAGAAGTTGAGGATTGGGATGCTGCTTTTAATTTTTATGTAGTGTATCCTGTAAGTACTATTGATGCTGCTTCAAGTGAGGCTACATCTAGCGTTAGTACTTATGATTCAAGTACATCTACTCTGAAATTAACATTGCCATGTAATCAGATTCAGAGGTATGATTCGTATGGTAATATTGACCCAGAGATGACGGATAAGTATGATTATAAAATCGGGACTATAAAATCTAAAACTCCAACTGATAATTTGAATGATACTTTAAGTAATTTAATGACTCTTATTGATGTGAATATCACAAAACCATCGGAGGAGATGCAAATTACGAAAGTGGTAATTAGATCCAATAAAGATCTTTTCCCTACTGAATATGATTATTGTGTGACTGATTCTACTTGTGAGTATGTGAATAAAACAGATGCTTTTAGTCTTTCTTTATTTGATGCCGATTCTAGTTCTTATACGTCTCCATCGAATGAGACTAGTTTTAAAGCTAGATTTATGATGTGTCCTTTTAGTGTAAGTACATCAGATGAATTCTATATTGATGTATATACAGATGGTAATCTTTTTACTTTTAAAAAAGATATTTTTGATAAAGACTTTTCAGCGGGAGTGGAGTATTATACGGAAATGACATTAAATGCTAGTACGGAGGTTACTTCTAATTGTTATATGGTAGCGCCAAATAATAGTTTAAAAATTCCTGTTAATATTAGAGGGAATGGAGGCGATGTGGCAGATACAGGTTTGAGTACAAGTATTAGCCCTGAGTCAGTAGGAATATTATGGGAGACTTCTCCAGATTTAATATCTTTAGGAGAGTTGGATGGTGATAAGAAAGTTAGTATTACTGCAGGATCGGAAACAGGAAATGCTGTCATAGCAGCTTATAGTGGAGCTGATCAAAGTGGAGATGTTCTTTGGAGTTGGCATATTTGGGTAACGGATTACGACCCTGATAATGGTGGAACAACTTTTACTATAAAAAATACGGCTCTAGCGTCCTATACTTTTATGGATAGGAATCTAGGAGCAACTACTGCTACTCCAGGGGAAGTTACTACTTTAGGTTTGCTTTATCAGTGGGGTAGAAAAGATCCTTTCCCAGGGTCAGCGTCGACTAGCGATAATGAGGAGCTTACTTTATATAATGCATCTGGTGCCAGTAGTACTAGTATGGTCGTCAAAGAGCAAGTATCTGAAGAGTACAATTTGAACAATAGTATTTTAAATCCATTGATTTTTTATTACGGAATATCTACAAATGAATATGATTGGTATTCGACTTCTACATATAACGATAAACTTTGGGGTGGAGAGGATATAGATACTCCAGATGAGAAAAGTATATTTGATCCTTGTCCAGTGGGATGGAGAGTTCCTGTGTGGGAGAAATTGTATTCTCCATGGACTAATTTTTCATCTAACAGCATATTCTTATGGTCAAGTACAGATTTGGGTCGTACCTATATTGATGGGTCTTTTTATCCTGCAGCGGGACGCAGAAATTATAAAAGTGGAGATATTAATAAGGTTGGTGAATATTGTCATATCTGGTCAGGGACACCTTATCTTAATACTAGGGCCTATTCTTTGTTATTTACTAGTACATTTTATAATTTAAATAGTCGTGGTAAGCGGGCATATGGCTTTTCGGTTAGGTGCGTTAAGGAATAAATAGAAATCTCCCGGCATTAAAAGCCGAGAGATTTTTTTTGCCCTAGATTATGAAATTAAGTTTTTACATGTTTTTGGAGTAATGTTAAAATTATGTCGTATTTTACCTAAAATACGATTATGATTAATACAGATATAAAAGTAAACAGACCAGAATCTATTGATCCACTGATAGAGA
>JBAYDV010000184.1:0-2587 GCA_041668045.1 Bacteroidales bacterium
ATATCAGCAGCCACATTATTCATTTGTTCATAAGACATATTCGGGGCAATATTATGTTTAACCCAAGAATTAGCTATTCCCGTCCCGTTAATGCAGAGTAAAACACCATAATGAGGATCACTTTTACTATGATTTACATGTAAAAATGTATTAACACGAGACTTTTTATCTGGATTTGGAACATCTATAACTCCATAAACTACGCCACTTGTACCACCTGTAGCAGCTATCTCACCAGCCTCCATAACATTTAGGGAAAATGCATTATTAGGTTGATCCCCGGCTCTATATGAAATAGGAGTGCCTTCTGGAATGCCATAAATTATTTCTATATTTTTATCTGTTTTCGCGGCAATACCAATAGATGGTTTAGTATCACAGAATAGATTTCTGCTAAAGCCATATGTACCGGAAACTAAATCAGAAAAAGCTTCATCTTTAAAATCCCAAAGAATACCCTCGGAAAGACCAGAGAAAGTAGTCGAGGCATTTTGAGAAAGTTTCATGGCAATATAATCACCAGGTAGCATCACTTTGTATATTTTAGCGTAGGTTTCGGGCTCATTCTCTTTTACCCAGGCTAGTTTAGAAGCGGTAAAATTTCCAGGGAAATTTAGATTTCTATCGAGACATACGTCTCGACCAATCTCTTTCATAGCTTTTTCGCCAATTTCGACAGCTCTTGAGTCACACCATATAATAGATTTCCTTAGAGGCTTATAATCTTTATCTACTAAAACTAAACCATGCATTTGATAAGTAATACCGATACAAGCGACATCAGACATTAAAGATTTTGGCTTAGATACTGCTTCAATACCCTTTACTACATATTTCCACCACATCTCAGGGTCTTGTTCTGCCCAACCGGTTTTAGCAGCATAAATTGGCATTTCTATAGATGGATTGGTGGAAGCAGCTATGCATTCGCCAGATTTTATATCCATTAAAGAAACTTTAATAGAAGAACTTCCAATATCGATTCCTAGACTATATTTGTTCATTATAATAGTTTTTACTTTTATTTAATTTTAATTTTTAATCTTCTTAGTAACTCCAGTTATTTATAAAACGTAGATTCTGTTTAGCTTTTTCTGCTCGTTTAAATGCTCTTTCTTTAAACGTATAATATTCAGCAGGTTTATGCTTGACATTCTTTTCTTTTTCGCCTGTAGCTTTTATAAAAGGTAGATTTAAAATCTTTTTTCTAAAATTTCTATTATCTATCTCGATACCTAAAATCGCGCTGAAAAGAGTTTGTAACTGTCTTATTGTAAATTTCTTGGGTAACATATGAAATGCGATAGGAGACTGAGCGACATCTCTTTGAAGTGTTGATAGAGCAGTACGCAGAATCTCTTTATGATCCATTGCTAGATGAGTTATATTGTCTATTTGCTCCCAATGGGCACCTTGCTCACGTGTATAAGCAATAAGTGACATATTTAGTTTAACAAGTCCATAATATCCTACAGTAACTACTCGGTCAGTATTGATGCCATGAAATTTATTTATCCACTTTAATTCTTCTTTAGAGACTCTTTCAGGATCTGAAAATATTCTGAATTGTTTTGGAGATATTATTCTATCTCCAGTCATTGTATGGAATATTTTTGCTGCTGAAATATCAAGACTCTCATTCTCGAAAATCATTCGGCCAGGAAGCTTATAGTCTTTAACTTCACGTCCATTTATCGACGTAGTTCTTTCTACAAGTAATACCTTTAATGATTTTCCATCAAATCCAAAAATAACACTATCGACTGATAGAGAGCTATTAATTTTTTTATCAATATTTGAATGCATATAATAATTTTTTCAGCGATTAAAGTTCTAAATTCAATAAAAAGTATTAAGCGTTAACTAACTTTTATCAAAGTCTTACTTATTGGTTTTTTAGTTATGTAAAAGTATAAATAAAAATCGTGAAAGAATTATATATGATTAAAAATACGTAAAGAGTTTTGTTTTAATAATATAACTTTTACGTATAGTTGTGTCGATGTAATATATTGTTTGTCAGGGTATTATATTGAAAATATTTAGTGCATTATTTACGCTAAGATATTTTATATAGAAAGTTACTTCTATACGTTAAGTATGAAGGAAGCAGTAGAAATATTATTATTGGATATTAGTTAATAGATTATATCGAATATTAAGCATAGGTTCTTCTAATTTCTTCTAAGATATTTCTAAGCTCGTCGGGGTTATCTTCAGTGACTAACCTTAATCTAATCGGTTTGAAGTCTGTCAGGCCTTTGAAGTAGCATGATAGATGACGACGCATTTCTAATACTCCTTTTCGAGGACCTTTGACTTCAAGTGATTTCGAGAGTTGGTCAAGGGCTAAATCTACTTTGTCATTTATTGACATTTCTGGAAGAAGTTCACCTGTATCTAGATAGTGACGAATTTCCCTGAAAAGCCAAGGGTGACCAAAAGTAGCACGTCCTATCATTATACCATCTACTCCATATCGGTCAAAGGCTAAAGCGGCATCTTGTGGAGTTTTAATATCTCCATTGCCGATAATAGGAATAGTCATGCGCGGGTTATTTTTCACTGCGCCGATAAGACTCCAATC
>JBAYDV010000185.1:0-2579 GCA_041668045.1 Bacteroidales bacterium
CTCTTTCCACCGGTCATTTTTACACCATGTATTGTTATCCTGGGTCTGAAAATTAATGTTTTTAGATTTTAAAAAATCACGTATAATTGCAGCTACATTAGATTCCTGACGGCTGAACGAAGGTGTCTGAATCAATTTTTGCAAAAGATTGATATACTCTTCCATGTTTATAATTTACGATAAATGTATCCTATTATAACAAAGTAATGAAATTTTATTTAAAGTATGAGAGGTATCCCGTTATAAAAGTCTAATATCTTTACCCGAAAAATATAATTATATTTAGCCTGTGCCTGGCGAGCTAAACTTTGCGCATACTTGGTCTTAGCTTCGTTAAATTCGTATACACTGCTTCTTCCTGATGTGTATTTCTTATCCGTAAATTCGAAAGCGATTTTATTTGCTTTTACTTCTTTGCAGGCAGATTGATACTCCTGCTGTGAATTGGAAGCACTTAGGAAAGCTTGTTGTATTTCTTTATAAAGTTGCTTTTTTGTTTCATCCATCATCAGGTGACTATCCAGTATATTTATTTTAAAAGAACGAATATTATTACGAATCGTGAATTTATTGAATATAGGAATGGAGAGAGAAAACCCAATGGTTTTACTTTGGTTTTGATCGATCTGATTAGAGAATGAAGCATTTATATCACCTGAATAGTTGTGATAATAATAATTGTTATAATTTAAGTTTAGAGAAAGCTTAGGCAAATAGTCTGCCCTGGCTACGTTTAGCAACTTTTCCTGCTGTTCTATAAGAAACTGTTGTTCCTTTATCTGAGGTTTGAATGTTACTGCATTATCGAAGATGACATCAGGCATTAATATATTACCCATATATTTTTCAATTACATCCCCTTCGGTTGGAGTTATCACTTCAAAATTTTTATCGGAGTTCTCTAACTCCAGGCTTTGTCTCAAATTTAATAAAGATAGTTTGACTTCGTTTTTTGCTTTGAGCAACGATGTCTCATCCGTAGCCAGTTGAGATTTAATCTGATACAGTTCAGAGATGGGTAATTTGCCTGCATTCACCTTCTTTTTTGTCCTGTCTACCTGCTTACTAGTCCATTCAACCTGCAGCGATTGTACCTTCTCCAGCTCTTTATCGTATAAGACTTGTACATAATAATTGGTTATGCTAATGGATAAATTTTCTTTTGCTTTATTTAGATGCTCTACTGCGGCTTTTAAAGAAAGTTCAGCGGCAGCTGTATTATTGACTGTTTTAAGTCCGTTAAAAAGATTCACAGACATCTGAATACCCAGTGAAGAGGAAGCCGAATTGCGGTCTTCGATTATCCCGGTTCTATCAGCAGAGCGACCGAAATCAAAATTTTGTCCTGCATTTGCATTCAGAGAAGGTAACCAGTTAAACTTATTCGTATTGTGCGTAATCTTTTTTTGTTCAATATCGCTTTTATTCTGTTTGATTTCTATATTATGATCCTGCGCATAGCGAATGCATTGCTGTAGAGTCCATTGCTTAGGAGCATCCTGTGCTGTAAGATTTAAAGAGATAGCTAAACTAATGACGACTATATAGATTGAATTTATTTTTATCATATTCTTTTATTACGTAAATAAGCTGGTTATTAATTCTCATCATTGATTAAAGCCCCTCTGACTTTATCTTTAGCCGTAAGACCTTTTACTATTTCTACATTTACACCATCGCTAAGTCCTATATCAATAGACTTTCTTTTGAAAATTTGCTCAGGCATTTCTGTTTTTAAGAGTTGAACAAAGGAGGAATCTCCTTTAAATTCTACACAGCCTTCGGGAAGCGTTAAAACATTTTCTTTTTTATCTAATACAAATTCGGCATTAGCACTATATCCCGCTCTGATGAAATCATCCCCTGTCAGTTTGATGGCCGCTTTAACCTCAAATTGGATTACGCCGTTTGTTTCTACCCCCTTAGGCGAAACATATTCTAAATTTGCATCAAACGTACGATTACTAATTGCACCGACCACCAGTTTGACTGGCATATTTTCTTTTATATTACCAATTTCGGTTTCATCCACATTCCCTCTGAATATCATATCGCTCATATCTGCTACAGATGCAATGGTTGTACCCTCATTGAAATTATTACTCATAATTACCTGGTTACCAACTTTAACGGGGATGTCAAGAATCATACCCGAAATGGTACTTCTAACTTGTGTCGTACTAGCCATCTTAGAACTTTTAGCTATACCATCACGTATTAATTCCAGGGCACTTTGTGCATTATCTTTTTCTTCTTTCGCTTTCATATAAGTCGCTTTAGATTTTTGATAATCCTCTTTAGAAATTACACCCTGATCGAATAAATCTACATCACGCTTATATACTTCATTTATTTCAGTTAGGGAAATTTGCGCTACACGTACTCTGGATTCGGCACTATTTAATTGTACCATCTCAGGTATAACCTTAATTGTGGCAATAATTTCGCCTTTTTTTACCATTTGACCCGCTTCTTTTTTTAGTTCGTCAATTATGCCAGATATCTGAGGTTTAATTAGAATTTCAAAACGAGGTTCAACTTTACCTGTTGCTATTGATTTTACTTCAATATTACCTTTC
>JBAYDV010000186.1:0-2511 GCA_041668045.1 Bacteroidales bacterium
ACTTTTACATAGTTTCCTTTTACAACATCTACTGCGATTGGTGTGATTGAATAATCAGAAACAGCAAATCTGTCTCCTTCAGCTACTTCATAACATCTGCCGATTTCATCTACAGCGATCTCATAATAACATTCATTTTGAGCTTCAGTTGTTGATTCATCATACATAATTACTACAGTACTCATCAATACCATTTTGTCAGCCATTCCAGCTTTAGTACAATTATATACACCTAAATCAGTAACAGTATCCATAGCACCTAATTTAATAGCCATACCGTTTTCTAATACAGTATCGCTCTTAACACTATAAATGTGTCCTGCTATTGTTGATTTCAAAGCTGTAGTTTCTACATAGCCTTTTTTAATATCTCTTACCTGTCCCATTATTTATTACCTCCATTGTTTATACCATCCATCAAATCACCATAAGGTTTATTTTCATTAACACTTGGTTCTCCGACTTTAACTTTATTTACTACTTTATTCATATCTTTTAAAGCAAAGTTGGCTTGCTGCTTACCATAAATGGCATTTAGCTTTTCTTCAATTACTTCTAAAGAGTACGTATCGTGTTTTTCTACCAGTTTTTCGTAACTTTCGTTTTCTGATAAAAGCTCACTATATCTGTCAAAAAGCTCTTTTGTCGCTTCTTGTTCGATGTCTGAAACTAAGATCTGATATTTGTCATTTAACTCAGTATACGCTTTATTATTTTTTTCATTAATAAATCCTATTAGATTATCAATATGTTTTGCATATAAACTGTTAAATTCAATCGGATCATCAATGACAGTACCTTGGTCAGTACTTCCGATATATGGTACTATGGTATATTTCATCTTCTTTACTTTTTCAAAATCAATGACTACGTCATCATTATCAAAAATAAAAGGTGCCCCATAAAGCTTATAGTCAGCTGTATCTACAAAATAAATTTCATTTATAGCTGTATCTAAATCTTCGAACCAATATCTCTCGTATTCATAGCCCCACTCGTCTACTATTTTTTCCTTAGACAACTGGTCTAAAAGACTTCTTCTCATATTAGATGCCAGTTCATAAGAACCTTCTGCTTTAACCTCGGGTTTAACCTCTGGTGTAACTGATGCTTTAACTTCTATTTCAATCTCAGGTTCAACCTCAACTTTAACTTCAGGTTCTACTTCAGGCTCAGCTTCAGAAAATGCTTCTTCGAATGCTTTTTCTACCGCTTCATCTGAATCCATTTTGGTATAGTCAAAATCTAAATCTTCCGCTTTGACATTATACTTTTCTAATAATTTCTCAAATTTCTTTTTATCCATCTCTTTTATTTCCTCCTCCTTTTTTGTTTCTCTAACGTTACCGAACGAATATTTAAAATCGCTTAACATAGTTTTATATTCAGCGTTAAAAATCCTCTTACTATCATCAAAGGCAGTCTTAGAAAATAGCTGAGCTGATTCAAAACAAGGCTGTGCCGTTCCTAGTAAACAAAATGCAGTAAAGTAAAAACTATATATTTCAAAATATTCACCTACTAATTTACCACTATTTACAGTTATTTCCATTGATTGTTTGATTATATCACCGGAAATTATTTTTTTATACGCAGCTTGTCTTTTCCATAGAATAACATCTGAACATAGATATGTGTGCAATCCATCTTCGTCCTCTACTTCTTCCCAATCCCATTTAGCAAACTCAGGTATTACCCCCACGGGATTAGTAAGGTTTATTAATTGTTGCTCTCCATCTCGCATTACAATTTCTTGATCATGGCTTCCTATAATATCATTTTTAATATCATAATGAGCTACGACTGGACAATTATACATAGACTCAATAGCATCTTCAAAGGCTTCTTTGGTGATGCTCGTTTTGTTTGGGTTTTTGCCCGTATAAGCAATTCTTAATCTAGCTATGCTAAAAGAAGGATTCAAATCTTCTACACCAGAAATCTCTGATTCATAAGATAATTTAACAGAGTTTCCTAATAATTCATCGAATTGTTTATTGTTCAATTTATTAGCCCCTTTCTATTTTTTTGTGGTGATTATCTAAAAAGATAATTCATTTCCAAGTTTATATTTGTCATTTTTATCAAAAACTAATTTATCATCATTGGCAAATACCCACATTTCTATATACTGATTTTTACCTACATTATCTTCAGAAAGGACTGTCTTAGAGGTTAGTAGTTGATAACCTCTTTGCATCATTCTTAGATATGTATCGGGGTCTGTAATATATATAAAGTTATATTTCATAATTACCTCTTTTCATTAGTTTTCCGTATCTTGATTTATAATAGTACTATCACTAGGATCATCTTTTACAGGAGCTCCAGTGTTGCCACTCATTGCTGAGGCTGTATAACTAGACTGCAGAGGTTTCCATAGAGATGATAAACCAAGTATATCTTCTTCGAATATATTGGAAGATATGCCTAAATGAGGCGGAATACCACTTGCAGCTGCCAGTTTTAATTTATTAGGTACACCTGCATTCGCTAACTTTAATTCATTTG
>JBAYDV010000187.1:0-2507 GCA_041668045.1 Bacteroidales bacterium
TCGAGGCGAAAGCGTCCATCATACCAGATAAAATATCTCTGTAAATTGTACACATTTCAATAGCTTGGTTAAATTCAACTAGTACATCATCCATCAGCTCATTATCTTCTTCATATTTCTTGAAACTCGTTGATTTCATCAGTCTTTCTACTACAACTCGATCACTGTTTAAGGCGGTAGAAAAATATACAAGCATTTTATTTAATGCCATTAAATCAAATATTTCTTTGTTTTTCATTGAGCTTTGAAGTTTGTCTTCAACTTCCTTTGATTCATTATCAATCTTTTTTAAATATTGAATAAATTGTTGAGCTAGCGAAAACATTAAGGATAGAGTGAATTTAGAATGTTTTTGTGGTTCTACAAATTTTGTTTTATTTAAAAATGATGAGATTAATTTTGTATCGCTCTTAGTTATAGTAACAACATAGTCGTTGTTATATACGATGATAAAAGGAACGGTTTCAAATCCGGTTGAATAGTGTCCTTTTTTATGCTCGAGATTCTTAATAACAGGAACATCTAAAACGATTAAAGATGTATCATCTTCTCTATCAATTCTGGCTGATTCTTCTGAATCGAGTGAAACAAGAAGGAAGTTTAAATTTAGTCCAGTTTTATTTGAAAGTTCTTTTAAAATTTTTTCATTCGGAAAAGTTATATCAATCCAAGTGTTCTTTTGACATGTAAAATCAGCATCATTATCTTCTTTATAAAAAATATTTTGTTTTTTATTTTCTTCCGAATACATTTTAATCATAATTGAACTCCTAACATTGATTAAATATTACAACATAAGTATGATTAACACAATTGATAAAGATAGAATTAATATTGAATAAATTTTTATCGTAAATAATAATTCGATTTTGATTTGTACATACAATATTATATGGATAATATAGATATCATTTAAAGTAAAATATAGTAGAATAAAAAAATAAAAAAGAAATGCATATAATCTTCCACTTTTTGTAATATATAAGGGAGCATCCTTAGAAAATGATCACCAAAAACTAGATAGAGCAATATACTCTCTTTCAATCGGCATAATGACCAGGAGAAACATAATCATCTACCAACCGGCAATCAAAAATGCATACGATGAGAAACAGCTGATAAAGAAGAAAATAACTGATGCAATTATCAACAAAAAATTCATAATACTTTATCAGTTAAAAGTAAATTATTGTACAAAAAAAGTCACAGGAATAGAAGCATTACTGCGTCTAAGAAAAAATGATTCTGATTTCTTTAATACATAAATGGTAATAGAGGTAGCTAAAGAATATAACCTGATGGGATATATAGATAGATTTTTAATAAAAAAGGTCAAGGAGGATTATAGCAGAATCGTAAAAGTTTACCCTGAAGTTTCCATATCTATTAATCTTACAGTAAAAGAAATGGAACAGAATTACCACATCGGTTTATTGTCTAAATATGCAGAAAAATATAAGTTCCCACTTGATAAATTATATATAGAATTGACTCAAGAAGAAGAAATAATCAAACTCAAGCTCATTGAGGACATTCTATTATCATTCAGAAAATTAAAAATTAAACTGTCAATGGATGATTTCGGAAGTAAGTATAACAGCTTCTATAGACTAACAAAAATAAAATACGACGAAATAAAAATCGATAAAAGCATAACTGATCAATATGATAAATTCACAGGAATTTTAAACTGTTTATCTACAGCTTTTATAAATGCAGGCTACGAGGTGGTAATTGAAGGAGTTGAAAACGCTGATCAGCTTCGCGGACTGCCTTGTTCAGAAAAACTATCAATCCAAGGTTATATTTACAGCAGACCGATGAGTCTGAAGAAACTTGAGGAAGAAAAATTTAAGTATATATAAGACAAATTGCATCTTTTTTGTCACTCAGTTCCCTTAATCCAATTTTTAAGATATTTTTTTACTCATATATAAGAAGAGTTGATATGAAGATTTTTTCTTATGTTTAAATGCAATTGTTTTTTTCCCCCCCAAAAAAAATACTGTCAAATAGCTAAAAGTTATTATTCCAATATCTTCGGTTTTTAATTTAACAATCTACTAGGATGACATTTATCTAATAATGCGCATTTTTTACTGTGTTTTTTAATATATGGTTTATCTCATAGTATAAAAAATATGTATATAGACAATGATAAAAACCAGATAAGAAATAAAATGAGCAAAGTACGAAAGAAAAGGAGATCACTAAAAAGCCAGTGCTAAGATTAAATTGTAAGTTTTTCTGCTTTTAGTTAGTTTAAAAGCGCTATACAGGCAGATCAATAACATCTATAGCTAAGGAGATTTTCAAACATGAAAAAAAATTTAGTAAGAGTCTGTGCTTTACTTCCGCTTATCAGCATTTGCTTTTCTTTCGTTTCATGCTCAACCGCATCTTCAGAGACAGCCTCAAAATCATCAGAAGACTCTGCCTCTACAAATGATAAGTTCGTGCTAAATAATATAGACTTAGAAAAATATTCTATTGTATACGCTGACAAA